>DAITQE010000216.1:0-6359 GCA_036833235.1 Opitutus sp. | reverse complement strand
GGCCGGGGGGCAGTTGAAGGCGGTGAACTCGGAGGCTGAATTGTTCAGCACGCTCGGACTGAGTTTTATTCCGCCGGAACTGCGCGAAGGGCTCGGGGAGATCGAAGCGTCCGAACAGGGACCGATTCCACGACTGGTGGAACTCGGGGATTTGCGAGGGACGTTTCATTGTCATACGTCGGCGTCGGATGGGCGAAACACCCTCGCGGAAATGGTGGGTGCGGCTGAAGCGATGGGTTGGGAATACTACGGGGTGGCTGATCATTCGAAATCGAGCATTCAAGCCAACGGTCTCAGTGAGGAACGTCTGCTGACGCAAGTGGCCGAGATCGCCGCTCTCAATGCTTCGCGACGATTCAAAACCTATGTTTTCGCGGGGACGGAATGTGACATTCTGCCGGACGGACGGCTGGATTTCGACGACAGCACGCTCGCGAAACTCGATTACGTTGTGACCTCGGTGCACAACGTTTTTTCGCAAGATGAACCGACGATGACGGCGCGAATCATCCGCGCGATCGAGCATCCAAGTACGACGATGCTCGGGCATTTGACCGGCAGGTTGTTGCTGCGACGTGAGGGTTATCGGGTCGATGCGGGCAAGATCATCGACGCGGCGATCGCGAACAAGGTGATGATCGAGCTGAATGCGAGTCCGTGGCGGCTCGAGATGGATTGGCGGCTGTGGCGGAAAGCATCCGAACGTGGGCTGCTCTGTTCAATCAATCCCGACGCTCATGAAACCGGCGATCTGGCCTATGTGCGCGCAGGGGTGAGTGCGGCGCGGAAGGGCTGGCTGACCAAAGAGCATGTTTTCAACACGCGCGATCTGGCGGCGGTGAAGCAGTATTTTGCGGCGAAGCGGTGACGCCAGACGTAGCGCGGCGAGCGCGCAACCTACACCGAGCGCTGGGTCGCTCAGAAATTCTTCGTGTAGATAATGCCGTTTTCGTCGACGAATGTGAGCTTTTCAGCTTCCACTTTGATCAACTTCAAACCGAGCAACCGCTCGACGACGTCGTTCACGCGGTAGATGCGATCGTTCATGATGACTTTGCTGGCGTTGCCAGACGAATTGATGCCGGTGACCCGAATGGCATCGATAAATTTATAGATGCGCTCATCAGGTGCTGGTGCGAGGACCAGAGCCGGAGCAGGAGTAGGCGCTGCCGGAGTTTCCGGTTTGGCGGAGATAATTAATGGATCCGTCGCGTCAGTAGACGTTGTCGTCGAGGACGTCTTCTCGGCGACACTCGACGGGGGCGCGATGATGGGAGCGACAATGACGGGACTCGGCGCATTCAAATCCACGGCGAGCTTCGGTGGGGAAGGAGTGGTCAGGGAGTGAACGGGCTCTGGCTTACGATTGAGCAACACGACCGTAACGATCACGGAAAACACAATGAGCACGGCTGCTCCGGCGCCGATTAAAACGACTATTTGTCCTGTCGGCGGCGTGCCGCGACGTTGCGGGTAAAGCGGGGGAGACGTGTGGACAGCCGGTGCGCCCGGCGATGATGACAACGGAGCGACCGATTCGTGGTGTCCGTGCAAGCGCTGGACTTTTTTGAGGGCGTCGTTGATCAGACTCATCGCGGAAAGGTTAGGAGGTCAGGGACTCGGTGTCGCGGAGAGCGCGGCGTACGTCCCAATACGTCACTTCGTCCGAGTCACGAACGAACGCAGAGAGGAGGGCTTTGTCACAGAGATTATTCACGATTCGCGGAATCCCCTTGCTGCCGCGGTGGACGGCGCGAAGAGCCCAGTTCGTGAAATTCGGACGTCCGGTGCTGCCGGCGAGGGTCAAGCGATGTTGGACGTAATGCCGAACATCGTTTGGAGAAAGAGGGTGTAGCTCATAATGGACGAGAATGCGCTGCCGAAGCTGACGCAGCTCTTCGCGGCCGAGGATCTCCTTCAACTCGGGCTGTCCCATGAGCACGATCTGAAGCAGCTTCTGTTTGTCGGTTTCCAGATTCGAGAGGAGTCGGATCTGTTCGAGCACTTCGAATTTCAAGTTTTGCGCCTCGTCGATGATCAGAACGATGTCACGACCCTGCCCGATGCGCTCGAGTAGGACGCGGCTGATTTGCGCGACCAGATCGTTCTGACTGCGCGCGATCTTGGTCTCGCCGAGCTCGGTCAAGATCGCCTTGAGCATCTGGGTCTCGGTGATCCGCGGATTGAGGATCAGCGCTGTGTCGTAATGCGCCGGATCAAGTTCATTCAGAAAACGCCGGCAAAGGGTGGTCTTGCCGCAGCCGACCTCACCCACCAGCACCATGAAGCCTTTTTTCTGGGCAACGCCGTATTTGAGATGCTGCAGAGCTTCTTGATGTGTGGGGCTGAGATAAAGGAATCGCGGATCCGGGGTGATGTTGAAAGGCATCTCCGTGAACCGATAGTAACTCTGATACATCGATGCCGAAACGCTGACCCGCCGTTGGAAAAACGCACGCCTAATTCATATGCTGCCCGATGATTCAGAAAAGATTTGCATGGCTGAAACGCCGGCATGTTGATCTGCCGCAATCATCGTGAATCTGCGCCGAGTCATTGTAAGTCTTTACCTGCTGGTGTTTCTAGTGATCGG
Source organism: Opitutus sp. (assembly GCA_036833235.1). Classification (GTDB taxonomy): domain Bacteria; phylum Verrucomicrobiota; class Verrucomicrobiia; order Opitutales; family Opitutaceae; genus Opitutus. The sequence goes on along the minus strand of DAITQE010000216.1, from coordinate 3,766 downwards.
AGCAGCCTCGGGCGTCTATTTTTGGGACGCGCGCGAGGAGTACAACCGACTGCGCCAGCTCGAAGCGATCAGCCGTCGGCGATTGGCGGAGGCCGACGCGCGCTTGCGCGAACAGGAAAAAATCCTCGAACGACTCCGCAACGACCCGGTCTACGTCGAAAAAGTGATCCGGCAACGCCTTCGTTATGCCAAGCCCGACGAGTTTATTTTTCGCTTCGAAGACTAATCGCAATCATTCTCATGGCCCAGCACCAACCTCTGATCGAGACCTTCCAACGCGCCGGACAAGGCCAGGTTTTTACGTTTTTTGACCAACTAAATCCCGAGGAGCAGCGCCGCCTCTTGGACGATGCATCCGAGATCGATCTGGCGGAAATCGATCGTTTGACACGCACGCTGTTGGCCAAGGACGCTGCTGCTTCCGTGAACCTCGAGGGACTCGCTCCTTCGCCGTACGAGCCGTTGCCCGTCCATGGCGGCAACGCCGCGGAATGGGCCAAGGCCAAACGAGTCGGCGAGGAAGCGTTGCGGGCGGGGCGCGTGGCTGCGTTTACGGTCGCTGGGGGGCAGGGCACGCGGCTGGGCTACAACGGGCCGAAAGGCACGTTCCCGGTTACGCCGATCAAACGGAAAACGCTGTTTCAAGTTTTTGCGGAGAAAATCCAGGCGGCTGGGGCGCGCTACGGCCGGCCTTTGCACTGGTTCATCATGACCAGTCATCAGAATCACGCGGCGACGGAGGTGTTTTTCGACGAACACCGTTTTTTTGGTCTGGACCGCGGACGGGTGCATTTCTTTAGGCAAGGTCGCATGCCCGCAGTTAGTTTTGAGGGCAAAATTCTGTTGGAGTCGCCCTCGTCCATCGCGCTTTCTCCCGACGGCCACGGCGGCTCACTGCGAGCGCTCGCGCGCAGTGGATCGCTCGATCTCATGGCGCGCGAAGGCATCGATACGCTTAGCTATTTCCAAGTCGATAATCCGCTCGTTCGCAGCATCGACCCTTCGTTCATTGGCTGGCATCTGCAGCGACGATCCGAGATGTCGAGCAAGATGGTGCCCAAGGCATACCCGGAGGAAAAGCTGGGGCATTTCTGCACGCAGGGCGGAAAACTTGTGGTGATCGAATACTCCGATCTGCCGATGGCGATGCAGCGTGAGACGGACGCGTCGGGTCAGTTGCGATATCTCGCCGGAAGCATCGCAATTCATGTGATCGACCGTGAGTTTGCGCGGCGCATGGCGGCGGGTGGCGACGGTGCGGCTCTTCCGTTCCATCGCGCCGACAAGAGGATTCCGACGATCACCGCGGACGGAAAACCCGTGAAGCCAGAGAAACCCAACGGCGTTAAGTTCGAGATGTTTGTATTCGATGCGCTCCCGTTTGCGCGAAATCCGGTGGTGATTGAAACGAACCGCGCTGATGATTTTTCGCCGGTGAAAAATGCCGAGGGCGTGGATTCGCCGCAGACCTGTCGCGAAGATCAGCTCCGGCAATTTGGGCGTTGGCTGAAGGCCAACGGTGCTGAGGTGATGACGGATGGGACGGGCTTGCCGAGCATCGCAGTCGAGGTGTCACCGTCGTTCGGCTACGACGAAGATTCGTTCGCCGACGCGTGGGGAAAACGGTCGCCGAAACCGGCGATCCGTGACGGGTTTTATCTGGAATAATTCGCGCCACGTTCGACGTGACGCATCTGCGGTCAACAATCTCCGACTCACACCCATGACACCTCTCGATCGAATTCAAGCTGCCGCGACCTCAGGCAGCATACTTCCGGCGGCCGCTGAGAATCTCGCGGCTTTTTTGGGCGCACCACTCCCGGCCTGGGCGCATGCGAGTATTGATGAATTGGTGACGCAGCTGCTCTGGAGCGAATTGAACGATCGTTTTTATCGTTTTCTCGAGTTCGGAACCGGCGGCATGCGCGGTCGCACGATCGGCGTGGTCTCGACCGCGGCTGAAAAAGGGCAGGTGACAAGTTCTGGTACTCCCGAGCATGCCGCGATCGGCAGCAACATGCTCAACGACTTCACACTGATTCGCGCTGTCGTCGGACTTTATCGTTACACCAGCAAGTTTTTTGGCTCGCAAGGCGACAAAAGTAAGCCGCGCCTGGTGATTGCCCACGACGTGCGCCATTTCTCGCGTCATTTCACCGAGCTGGCGGCCTCAACGTGGACGGAACTCGGTGGTGAGGCGTTTATTTTCGATGGCCCGCGTTCGACGCCGCAGTTGAGTTTCAGCGTGCGGTGGCTCAAGGCGCATACGGGCGTCGTGATTACCGCCAGCCACAATCCACCGCACGACAACGGATTCAAGGCGTACTTTAACGATGGCGCCCAAGTCGTGCCGCCGCACGACAAAGGAATCGTTTCCGAGGTAAATGCGGTTCCGCTCCGGGAGCTGGCGGATTTCGTGGACAAGAATCTCAGTGGTGTGACCACACTCGGGCGCGAGGCAGACGAAAAATATTTCGCGGTGGCGCAGAAGGCGGCGATCGATCGCTCGGTTTTCAAGAAAACCCAGCTCTCGGTGGTGTTCACCAACATTCATGGTACGGGTGCGGTGCAGTCGCTGCCATTGTTGCGGGACGCAGGATGCCTCGTGCACGAGGTGCCGGAACAGTTGGAGTTCAATGCGCGCTTCCCGACCGTGAAATCGCCGAACCCCGAGAATTCCGCCGCGCTGGCGCGGGCGGTTGAGCTGGCGGAGAAGAATGGGGCCGACGTTGTGCTCGCGACGGATCCCGACGCCGATCGCATGGGCTGTGCGGTGCGTTCGCGGGCCGGCAAGCTCGAGCTTCTGACTGGCAATCAGATTGGCGCGTTGCTGACGGATTATCGGCTGACCAAGTACAAGGAGCTCGGCTGGATTCCGCGCGATGGCTCGCCGCGTGTCTGCATTATCAATACATTCGTCACCTCGCAGCTGCAGGACGCGATTGGGCGCGGGCACGGCGTTAAAGTCATCAAGACGCTTACCGGCTTCAAATGGATCGCGGCGAAAATGCGCGGCTATGAAGAACAGCTCACTTCCGCGATGGGCCGTGGGTTCGACTACGATGGCGTTCCTTTCGAGCAGCGGGTGAAACTGCTTCAGCAACACAGCACGTTTTACGCCTTCGGTTGCGAGGAGAGCTACGGTTACCTACCGAACGATTATGTGCGCGACAAGGATGGGAACGCCGCCTGCCTTATGTTCGCCGAGGTCTGCGCGTGGGTGAAAAGTCGCGGCCTGACGGTGCCAGAATATTTGGACGAGGTCTTCCTGAAGTACGGTTATTACCGTGAAGGAACCATTAATCTCTACTACGAAGGAGCGAGCGGTAACGCGAAAATCAAACGCATCCTCGACACGTACCGTTCGAATCTGCCGAAGAAATTCGGCAAAGTGGACGTGACCAAGTTCGAGGATTTTGGCCGCGAGGATATTTGCGACGCCGACGGCGAGCTGATTCCGAAACAGGATCTCTATTTCGTCACGCTCGCGAACGGCTATTCCTTCGCGGCGCGCGGAAGCGGCACCGAGCCGAAGATGAAGTTCTATCTTTTCGCGAGCGAGCAACCTTCGCGAGCGATCGAGCTGCCGGCGGTCAAGAGTCGCGTGAAAAATACGTTGGACGAGCTCAGCCGCGCGATCGAAGCAGACGCCAAAATGCGAGCGGAGAGCTGAGAGCTAAGACTCTAAAGCTGAGGACCTGCCATGGTCTCTTGTTTTGGAATGGTAACTTGTAGGCCGCCAGCTTGCTGGCGCGATTGAAGCGCG
>DAITQE010000215.1:0-6404 GCA_036833235.1 Opitutus sp. | reverse complement strand
CCACTCCGGCGTCGGATCAACGCGACAGCCTCCGAAGCGCTGATAGTTGCACATCATCCGCGAGCCGCTGAGCGATTCAAAGAGGTCGAGGATTTTTTCGCGTTCACGAAAGGCGTACAGCAAAGGCGTGAACGAGGTGCCAAGGTCGTTGAAGAGAAAACCTACCAGACAGACATGATTCACGAGCCGCGTGAGCTCGCCCATAATGACCCGAAGGTATTCCGCGCGCTCAGGCACTGGCTGACCAGCAAGTTTCTCGACCGCGAGAGCGTACGCCCAGTTGTTCGTCATCGAACACAGGTAGTCGAGCCGGTCCGTGTACGGCATTGACCCAAGGTACGTCGTGTTCTCGCCCAGCTTCTCGTGATTGCGGTGCAGGTATCCAAAAACCGGCTTCAGCTTGACGATCATCTCACCATCGAGCGTGACCACCATGCGAAAGACGCCGTGGGTCGACGGGTGTTGTGGACCCATCGAAACTTCCAGCAGATCGCCGTGAAACTCGTCGTGAACTTCACGAACGGTTGGGCCCGGAAACGGAACCGACGTTGAGAACTGAGAATTTAAAGCTGAGAGATCGGACGGCATGACGGTAGGGCGCGTTATCCTTAACGCGCCGGTTCGATTCCTTTCACCGCTCCCGGCGGCGGATTAGGGATAATCCGCCCTACCTCTTGCGCGACCGGATAATGTTTCTGCGCTTTCGCCAGCACCTCGCCGTGCGGCGTCGGCTCGTACTCGTAATCGTCCGGCGGTACATAGTCTTTCCGCATCGGGTGATCCTTGAACTCGTCCCACATCAGGATTCGACGGAGATCGTGGTGACCGTCGAAAACGATTCCATACAAATCAAAAATCTCGCGCTCCTGAAAATCGCACGACCGCCAGACCGGCGTGAGCGACGGCAGCGTGACGTGATCCGTGCGATTGCCTGTCCGCATGCGCAAGACGACGGGACCGTGCTTCAACGCCATCGAATAAAGGTGATAAACGGCTTCGAGATATCCGGGCTGAATCCGCTTGGTTTTTGTTTCGATCACTTTGGGCGGACCACCAGCCGGATCCGGCACCGAGGTCTTCGCGATTTCGACAATTTCTTTCTCCGGCCAATCGACGCCTGTGACGTTCGAACAATAGTCGAGTCGCAGCGTCGCGTCGTCGCGCAAGAACAGCGCGATCTCCCGCGCTGACGCGGCGTCGAGCAACAGCGAGTGCTCGGCCGCCGCACCGGGATTCGTGACCAGTGTAACCTGCGCCGCGGGAAAACGGGCAACGATACGGTCGCGAATTTGTTCGAGGGTTTCCATGTCGGCGCGCTGGACGTTACGCTCACGCACGCGGCTTCTCGCTGCGGACTGGTGTCGGCGGTTGCCAGACCGCGGAATTCTTAGAGGGGACCAGATCGTGTTCACCGAATTCCGGAATCGGAAATTCACTGGGCTCCTCGGGGCGGGTGTGACGCGCAGCATCCGGACCGGTGAGGTGTTCGCCACGGATTTTTTTCTGCAGCTGTACCAAGCCGTTCAAGAGCGCTTCCGGACGCGGCGGACAACCGGGGATGTAGATGTCGACCGGGATGAAACGATCGATGCCCTTCAGCACGTTATAGCCCTGCTTGAACGGTCCGCCCGAAATCGCGCAGGCGCCCATCGCGATGCAGTATTTCGGCTCGGGCATCTGGTTCCAGAGGCGAACCACTTGAGGCGCCATCTTCTTCGTGACCGTACCGGACACGATCATCAGGTCTGCCTGACGAGGTGAGGGACGAAAAATTTCGGCGCCGAAACGCGCGATGTCGAAGCGTGCCGTTGCGGTGGCAATCATCTCGATTGCGCAGCAGGCGAGCCCGAACTGCAGCGGCCAAATCGAATTGCTGCGCCCCCAGTTATGCAGCTCCTCGATGCTCGTCATCAAAATCCCATGACGCCGGAGCTCATCGCGCTCGGCGTCACTGACCGGAGGAACTGGACTTTCAGGAACGTCGCTCATGTCGGCATTTCTCCAGCCATTTTTGACCACGGATTGCGCGGATCTCCACGGATCGATCGATCCCTCATCCGTGCCGATCCGCGCAATCCGTGATCAAACGTATTCATTTCCACTCCAGGTAACCGCGATGCCAGGCCCACACCAGCCCTTCAGCGAGCAGCAAAACGAAAATCATCATTGCCACGAGCGCGCCGGTCGAGAGGCGGGTAAATGCGACGGCGAACGGCAGGAGGAACAATACTTCGACGTCAAAAATCAGGAAGAAAATCGCGTACAGGTAGTAGTGCGCTTTGAACTGAATCCACGAATCGCCCGTCGGCGCGAGGCCACATTCATACGTGGCGTTCTTCAGCAGCCCCGGTTTCGCCGGCTGAAAAATCCTGGCCCAAGCCTGGGCCACGCCGAGCATCACCAGTGGGAACGCGAGAGCCACGATGAAAAACACGGCAAGAAATGCATAGGGATGGCCGGCCATAAAATGCGCAGAGGGTCTGATTGAGGATGAAAAAACCTTTCTGGAGCACAACTGAGAAGCACGGCCTTTTTTTGCCTATCGCTGCGCGTTTGTTGGTCTGACGATGTTAAAGCTTATGGCTGCCCCGGACCTGCGTGCTCCCCGCGCGTTGCGCAATTAACCCATTCCGCCGCGCCGTCGGCGTAATGTTCTTTTTTCCAAATTGGCACCCGCGCCTTAGCCTCATCGATCACGTAGCGGCACGCATCGAACGCCGCTCTGCGATGCGCGGCGCAGACGCCAACCCACACCGCAAGATCGCCAATTTGCAATGCTCCCACGCGGTGAACGCACGCGATGGAGAGCACCGGGAATTTCTGGCGCGCTTCATCGAGGATACGGGCACCCTCTTTTTCGGCGAGTTCGCCGAACGCCTCGTAATCAAGCGCCTGCACCGGCCGCCCGTCGTTGTGATCGCGCACCCAGCCCTCGAACGTAACGCAAGCCCCCGCCCGCGTATCGAGCAGGGCCTGCTTCAGCGCAATAGGATCGAGCGGCGAAGGGCTGACGCGAAAACTCATGCGCGCCACCGTAGGCGCGCATGGGGGTTTTGTCACGGCACCTCGTACACTTCGACGAGCGCCACTCCGGTCGTTGCCCCGACGCCGCGGACCTGCGCGGTGTAGGCTCCCGGCGGGAGTTCGATCAGGATCGAGGCGTCTTTGCTACCCGCTGCGAGAGATGCCGCGCCGCAAAGATTTGCGGCAGCCAGAACCTGATCGGCGTCGGCGCCCGACGACCAATTGTCGTTTTCGTTGATCAACTTGGTCCCGGAGAAAAGCTGCAAGATCGGATCGGCCAGCGCGCCGGTAACCGGCGATCAGCGTGTTTGAGTCCTTACCCGCAGTGCCGCGAGAAGACACATTGACGAGCCTCTGCGGATCCGCACCGAGCACCAAAGTGGCCACACTGCTCGCGGCGCTTCCGATCTCGTTCGTGGCGACCGCGTGGTACTGACCTTCGACGCTCGCCGTCATCCTGCCCAGCGACAACATCGCGGACTGGGCACCGCTGATCGCGGCGCCGTTCTTGTACCATTGAAGTCTGGGGGGTGGATAACCGCTGGCTGCGACGAGCAGCGTGACGGATTCGCCCGGCACATATGTCCCGCTCTGCGGTTGCGTCGTGAAAACGGGCGCGTAAGGCAGCTGGTCGTACACCGTGAGAAGGACGGTGTTGCTCGTCACCGACCCGTGGTCTTTTGTTTTGAAATCGTATCTTGTAGGCTGCCAGCTTGCTGGCGCGATTGAAGCGCGAGCAAGCTCGCGGCCTACCACGTAACGGATTGCGCCATCAAAACGAAAGACCGTGCCCGCTTCTCACTCTCAGCCGCCAGCAACAGGCGGTATAAATACGACCTCGTCGCCGTCGCGCAGCAATGCTGACGACGGCGCGAACTCGCCGTTCACCGCTGCACGGATACGGTCGGCCGGGAGCGTGAAACCGTATCGGGCGCGCAGCTCTTCGTAAACGGCCGACGGCGTCAAAGCGGTCGTTTTCAACTGCTCTTGGGCGACGCCTCGCTGTTCGCGCAGAATCGCAAAATACCGAATCGAGAGCGTGATCATCACAAAGCGGATGGCGTCGAAGCAGGCGCGTGTTACTCCGCGTGATAGTCGCTTTTGCCACCGGTCTTCTCGATCAAGCGTACGTCGCGAATCGTGATGCCATGCGAAACGGCCTTGCCCATATCGTACAACGTAAGCGCCGCGATCGTCGCCCCGGTCAGAGCTTCCATCTCCACTCCGGTTTTCGCGTGCGTTAACACACGGCAGTGAATCGCCACTTCGCGATGGGACGAATCAGGTCGGATTTCAATCTGGCAGTCGTCCAGCGGCAGCGGATGGCAGAGCGGAATCAGCTCGCTCGTGCGCTTTGCTCCCATCACCCCCGCAAGCACGGCCGTGTGAAAGATCGGGCCTTTTTTCGTCGTGATCTCGCCGTCCTTCAGCAACGCGGCGAGTGTCGGGGGCAGCGTCACAATCGCGACGGCGTGCGCGGTACGTCGTGTGACCGGCTTTTCGCCGACATTGACCATCGCTGGCTGACCCTTGGCGTCCACGTGAGAGAGCATGGTGGCATTCTCGGATGAAAATCGAACCGCGGCAATTTTTTCTGTGCCATCGCACACTGCGCACCATGGTCTTTTGTTTTGGAATGGTAACTTGTAGGCCGCCAGCTTGCTGGCGCGAATGAAGCGCGAGCAAGCTCGCGGCCTACGAGCGTTGCTGCGCGCGCAGCGCGCCTCTTTTGCCGGGCGCAGCCTGGGAAAAAAGCCGCTCACTTCCCGAGCGCATGCGCTCCGCTTACCACGGAAAAAATCGCGCCACGTAACCAGCCGGAAACTCCGTCTGGCCGGCGGGCAGTTCCACGAAACCGTCGGTTCCAACGAGGCCCGCAAAATCGCCTGAGGTATTACCCGGCAACGGTGTCGCAAGCAGCTCGGCGTGCGCTCCGCTCGCAATCCTCACGGGGAGAAAACACGCGAGCTGCGGCTTGAATGTTATGGGCGAGGTCAAAGCAACCAGCCTGACGTCCGCCGGTAAAGCCCCACTCGCGTGCGCCAGCGCCGGCAGCACGTAACGATACAGACACGTGTATGAGGAAACCGGATTCCCTGGCAGCGCAAAGACCGGCGTTTGCCGTGGGCTCACGCCAAACCAGAACGGTTTGCCCGGACGTTGCGCGACGCCTTGGAAAATTTTTCGCACGCCTTGCGCGCTGAGAGCCGAGGGAAGAAAATCGAATTTTCCTTTCGAGACGCCTCCCGTGATCAGCACCACGTCATGTTCGGCCACGATTTGCCGGAGCCGTTGTTCAACTTCGTGGCGCACGTCTCGAAAGTGAAAGCGCTCCACCCGCGGAAAACCGGCGGCAATGAGTGCGGCCCGCAATGCATAGTCGTTGCTGCGCCGGATCTGGTGAGAGGCCACGGCTCCTTCGACTTCGACCAGCTCGTCGCCGGTTGCGATGATCGCGATCTTTGGCGAAGCCGCAACCGTGAGCGTGCTCGCGCCAACGGCGGCCGCGACCGCAATCTCGCGGCCAGTGATCCGCGTTCCAGCCGGGACGATCACCTCGCCGGCAGCGTGATCGCTGCCGCGTCGATGTACTGCTGAACCGCTCGCTATCAGTTCGTCACCGTCGGAGATCGTCATGTTGGCCCCCTCACGCACTGTTCGCTCGTAAGGCACTACAGCATCCGCTTCGTCGGGCAAAACGGCGCCCGTCATGACTTCAACACACGCGTCGTCCGCCGGCCCAAGTTTAAGAGGTCGCATGCCGGCGGCTTGCACGCCTTCGATCCGAAAGATCTTGGTCCCGCGAGACACTGCCACCGCGCGAACCGCATAGCCGTCCATGGTAACGCGATCGAACGGCGGAAGATCGCGATCAGCGCCGACGTCCACGCGCAAAACCCGGCCATGCGCCGCAGCGAGCGGACAATCCTCCAGCAGGAATGGCGCGATGTTCTCAAAAATCAGTTTTTCGGCCTCAACCGGTGAGAGCATGCAGCAGAGCTAACCAGCTGCGGAATCGTCGCGAGTCAGAAAGGCGGTGCCGGACGCCTGACTCTGCATCCTCCTTCCGGAAAGCTGTCGGACGTCATTTCACTTAATACGTGAAAACGGGTCGGGGTCACGAGGACGGTATAACGCCGGCATTTTCACGTATTAAGTGAAATGACGCTGTTGTGGCTGTGCTGGGGGGATGCCGAGACGGGCGAGGAGATGGGAACTGGAGATCGGAGACGAGGCGAGGGGGACCGGATTGGCGTGCGGAGGGATTTGTGCTTTCGTGAGGGCTAACCCATGCCTGTCGTCACCGATTCCTTTCAACGGCCTCTTCGCGACCTGCGCATTTCGGTGACGGACCGATGCAACTTCCGCTGCCCTTATTG
>DAITQE010000214.1:0-6419 GCA_036833235.1 Opitutus sp. | reverse complement strand
ACATGCGAGTGTCCTGCAAGCGCAAAGGCCTTCGCATCACGTTGCGGGTGGGAACCAAAAAAGGGGACGGTCTCATGCGTCGGCTCGCGGTGAGCGCCGACCCCGTCGTAATGTTGAACGCCGCTTTGCAAGAGGCCGCCAAAGCCGCGGAGGTGCAGATTCAAGTTGGCGAAACCGAAATTCAAATCGCGCCATAATTCTCAGCTGAATGTCTGACCACAGAAATTAGTGCCCATTAGTGGTTGAAAAAAACCGCCTCAAAACTCCCAAACCAAAACACCACCACATGAAACCTGCCCAATGGGAAATTTTCAAACGAGCCGCTCGCCTCGAAAAACTCGATGAAGTGCCGATGGCCATGATCATCGATAGTCCGTGGATTCCGGGTTACATGGGTGTGAAGCACATGGATTTCTTTCTCGATCCCGAGGTGTGGTTTCAGTCGCACTTGAAGATTCACCGGGAATTCCCGGACATTATTTTTGTTCCGGGCTGGTGGATGGAATATGGGATGGCGGCTGAGCCATCGGCGTTGGGCGCGAAAATCAAATTCTGGCAGGACAACACGCCGAGCGAGTACCACACGCTTTACCACATCGAGGATATCGATCTTTTCCCCGAGTACGAAGTGGAGAACGACGCGTTTATGGGGATGACGCTTCACCGAATCCGGATGCAGCGACAGCGGATTCTGGATACGGGCGAAATTTTGCCGCTCGTTACCTCCCGCGGTCCGATGTGCACGGCGGGTTTCGTGCGGAGCACGACGGATTTCATGATCGATCTCGTGGAGAAGCCCGAGTGGGCGCACAAGCTGCTCGATCTCTGTACGCGCCTGATCATCGACTGGCTGAAAGCCCAGGCGAAGGCAATGGGCCCGACGGTCGAAGGCATTTTCCTGCTCGACGACATTGTCGGGTTTGTGAACGAGGACCACTATCAGGAATTCTGCCATCCGTACCTGAAACGAATCTGCGACGCCTTCCCGAAAGATTGGGTGAAGATCTATCACAACGACGCCTCGATCGAGGCGTGTCTCGAGTATTTGCCTGATGCCGGTTTCAACGTTTTGAACTGGGGCAAGCAGACCGATATCGCCGATGTGATCGCGCGCGTCGGCGGAAAGATTTGCCTGATGGGCAACGTGAATCCGCTCGAGGTCGGTGTGCGTGGCACGCCGGAGGAAGTTCGTGAAGCGACGCTCGACGTGCTCGAGAAGAGTCGGGGCGAAAACATCATTCTGTCCGTCGGTGGAGGCACGAGCCCGGGCATGCCGAGGGGAAACATCGTCGCGATGAAAGCCGCCCTCGATGAGTTCAACGCGAAACGCCGAAAGGGATGACGCTATTATTAACATGTAGGTTGCGCGCTCGCCGCGCAACGTAGCGCGACGAGCGCGACACCTACCTCTCAAATTTACCCCGACCTTTTTTCATGCCCGATTACGCGTTAATGAATCAGTGCCTTTACGAGGGCAAAGCCAAGGACGTCGAACAAATGACGAAGGATGCGCTCGCGGAAGGACGTCCCGTCAAGGAAGTCCTCGAAGAAGGTTTGATCGCGGGCATGAGTGTCGTCGGTGAAGACTTCAAACATAACATTCTTTACGTTCCTGAGGTGCTGATCGCCGCCCGCGCGATGAAGGCGGGCATGACCGTGTTGAAGCCGCTGCTGAGCGCGAAAGGTGCGGTCGATTCTTCAACGGGACGGCTGCTCATGGGGACGGTTCGCGGCGATCTGCACGATATCGGCAAGAACCTCGTGTGCATGATGGCGGAGGGTGCCGGCTTTCAGGTGAAAGACATCGGCGTGGATCAGAGCATAGAAAAATTCGCCGCTGCCGCCGACGAATTCAAACCGGACATCATCGGCATGAGCGCGTTGCTCACGACCACGATGACCTACATGAAGGTCGTGGTTGACGGTTTCAAAGTTCCTGGTCGCGACCATATCAAAATGGCAATCGGCGGTGCGCCGATTAGCCAGATGTTCGCTGACGAGATCGGTGCTGACGGATACGGCGCGGACGCTTCGAATGCCGTGGACCTTTTTTTATATCTGGTCGGGAAGGGCTCGGCTCCGGTGGCGTCGGCGAAACCGGGTGTCGTGGTGCGCACGCCGACGCGTCCGGCCGCAGTGCAACGTCCGGCGAATGCCACGTCCAAATTCCAGATTCTATATTGGCAGGATCTGCCGTCGCAGGTGAAAGCGTGGGACGATTTCGAGGAGATCAAAATCGATTTACCAACCCCGTTCGTGGCACGGATCGATGCAGCCGCGCAGCGGCTGGGACTCACCAAGGGCGACGAATACATCGCGCAATTGCGCTGGGGTGATGAAGCAGAACGCGCCGGAACGCCCAGTGAAGTGGCGGCGGCGATTCAGCGGGAACTGGAGGAGGCGGCGCCTTGAAGCGAAGTGCGTCTCTTTTCTTATTGGTACGGCCCGCGCTCCCAAGGACCAGATGTCGGGTTCCGACATCGAATGACGCATGAATTAGAGAGAGCGATTCAACTCGTCGCTCGTTCACCAAAATCTCAACCCATCTCACCGATGAAAGTTTTCCGATCATTACGCATCGCCGTTTGCCTCGCCCTGCTGCCCATCGCTGCATTTTCCGCCGCAATAGCGGTCAAGATCGACACCGCTAAAACCGGTGCGCCGATTAGTCCGTATATCTACGGGCAGTTTATCGAGCATCTTGGACGCTGTATCTACGGAGGCATCTGGGCGGAGATGCTCGAAGACCGAAAATTCTATTTTCCGATCACCGCCGATTACTCGCCGTATCGCAGCCTGCAGGACACCGCCTTTCCAGTCGTTGGCGCATCACCGTGGCAGATTATGGGACCCGTGACGTCCGTGACGATGATCAAGGAGGGTGCCTTCGTGGGCGATCAAGCTCCGCGGATTCAAGCGGGCGCCGGTATCCGGCAACGCGATCTCGGCGTCATCGCTGAGCACCCGTATGTCGGATACATTTGGGCGAGGCCGACCGGCGGCGGAAAAGCGGAAATCGACGTGTCGTTCGCGTGGGGCAGCGGCGCGGACGAACGCGCCACCAAACGTCTGACGTTCACCGGGAGCGATTTTTCCAAGCAGTCGTTCGAATTTACCGCCAAGCGTGGAACGGAAAAGGGAGCGTCGCTCGAACTTCGCGTGGTGAGCGGCGATGTCGTGCTCGGCCCGCCATCGCTCATGCCGGGCGACAACGTTCACGGCATGCGTCGCGATACGCTCGCGTTGTTGAAACAGCTCAACGGCACCATCTATCGCTGGCCGGGCGGCAATTTCGTGAGCGGCTACAACTGGCGCGACGGAATCGGCGACCGCGATCGCCGTCCGCCGCGCAAGAATCCGGCCTGGACCGGTGTGGAGCATAATGATTTCGGCACGGACGAATTCATCGCATTCTGTCGCGAGATTGGGACCGAGCCGATGATCGCGGCGAACACAGGTTTTGGTGACGCGTACTCGGCGGCGCAATGGGTTGAATACTGCAATTCGGCGAAGTCGACCATCGGTGGAGGTTGGCGCGCGAAGAATGGCCACGAACAACCGTACGGCGTTAAGTACTGGTGCGTCGGCAACGAGATGTTCGGTCCGTGGCAGCTCGGCTACATGCAGATCACGCATTACGAGCTGAAGCATAACGAAGTGGCGGCGGCAATGTGGAAGGTGGACCCGACGCTGAAGCTCAGTGCCGTTGGGGATCTCGATACCAAGCCGATCTCGTTTGATCCGGACCGGCCGCAGCCCAAGGGCGGCTGGTCGCAGGGAATGTTGGAACATTGCGCCGATTACATGACGCTTCTGTCAGAACATTTCTATCGCGGTCGCGTGCCGTGGACGAAGGAGGGACGCGTTGATCTGCTCACGCACGTTGGCATGTTGAAAGAATCGATCCGCAAAAAAGCGGAAGGGCACCGCAAGCTGCAGGCGAGTCTCCCGAACCTGAAGGGACGGATCGTTCCGATCGCGATGGATGAGTGGAATTTTTGGCACCGCGAAGTCGCCTATGGCGAACTCGGCTGCGTGTACGAACTCTCCGACGGTCTCGGCGTCGCGGAGGGGCTGCACGAATATTATCGGCAGAGTGATTTGATCAAGATGGCGCATTACGCGCAAACGGTGAACGTGATTGGCGCGATCAAAACCACGCGGACCGCAGCGGAAATGGAGACGACCGGCCTGGTGCTGCAGCTTTATCGCAAACGGTTCGGTCAGACTCCGTTGATTATCGCTGAGGCGCCAGCGCCCTACGATGTGGCCGCGGCGCTCACGAAAGATGGACGGACGCTCACGCTTGGCGTGGTGAATCCCACGAAGGATGAGGTCGACCTGACGTTGGATCTCACGGGAGCGGTGCTCGCTGGAACGGGCACTCGCTGGCACATCACGGGCCCGGATGAATTCGCGCATAACTCGCCGGGCAAACCGCGCGTGGTGGACATCCAGCGGACGGATGGGGTTGCGACCACGGCGCTGAAAGTGCCCGCGCTCAGCGCAACCCTCTTCGCGCTCCCGCTGAAGTAGCATGAATGCTTGCGTTGTTCTTCCGATGGGCCGAGCCCGACCTCCGGGCGGGCTTTGCCGAGGGTCGTCATGGATCGGGTGGATGGGCAACCTCCGTGTCGTCGGTGTACGATCCGGTCCACACGGAGGTGGACCCTCCATTCGGATGAGACAGCTCGTCCGGAGGTCGGGCCCTACCGCACGAACAACGGCTCGGCCTTCACCCGCCCTCGGCGGAAATTTCTGCGGCCGGTGAACTGCGATGCTCTCACTGCGTGAAAGTCTCGAGCAGTCTTCCCGGTTCCTGATTGGAAGCGAACTCGTCTCCGTGCGCGGCTCGATGGCCGAACGCAGCGCAGTGAAAGCCCGCGATTTTGCCAACCGGCTCGTCGAGTGCCCGGAGATCGACTGGATTTCCATCACCGACAACGCCGGAGGAAATCCGCAGCTCGCGCCGACTGCGCTCGGCAAACCGATTCTCTATGCGGGCAAGGAGGTTGTCATCCACCTCACGTGCAAGGATCTCAATCGTAACGGACTCGAGAGCGAAGCGTGGCTGCTCCATAGTGAGGGATTCAATAATGTACTCGCAATGACGGGTGACTATCCGGTCGCAGGCAGCGGCGGAACGGCGAAGCCGGTCTTCGACATCGATTCAGTCGGATTGATTTCGATGTTGCACCAGATGAATCAGGGTTTTGATCCGCTCCACGGTCGGCCGCACCTGGAAAAAACAAAATTTCTGATCGGGGCGGTCACGACGAATTACAAGATACGGGAAGGGGAGGTGATGCCGCAGTACGCGAAGCTCGCAAAAAAGACCGCGAACGGCGCACAGTTTATCATCAATCAAGTCGGCTACGACGCGCGGAAGGCACACGAGCTGCGGGCGTACATGGACGCGCACGCGATGCGCCACGTGGCGCTGATCGGAAATGTGTACGTGCTGAATCCGCGCGTGGCGCAGTTGTTTCACGATGGCCACGTCCCGGGCGTCGTTGTCTCATCGGAGCTGTTACAACTTTGCCAGGAGCGCGGCAGAGGCCCTGACGGAGGACGCGCTTTCTTCCAAGAGTTTGCCGCGAAGCAGATGGCGATCTATCGCGGGCTGGGTTATCGCGGAGCGTATATCGGCGGCGTCTATAATTTTGCAGCGATCCAGCGGATCATGGAAATCGAGCGGAGCTTTGCGCCGGACGATTGGAAACAATTCGCGCGCGAGATTTCTTTTTCCCGGCCGGGAGAGTTTTTCTTTTACGCGCCGGACGCCGCCACCGGTCTGGTAAACCCCACGTTGCGGGCGCCGGCGGAGGTGACGCGATCGAAGCACGTAACGCCGGTCTATCGTCTCGCGAAGTTCGCGCACAACGTGATGTTCACGCCGGGAACGGCGCTGAGCCGTTGGGGCGCAAACGCGTGCGCGAAAGCCGAGGATCCGATGCAAGGACCTGCGCCGTTGCGGACGTTGGAGCATCTCAGCAAAGCCGCGCTCTTTCGTTGCAAGGACTGCGGTGACTGCTCGCTCGCTGAGATTGCTTTTCTCTGTCCGGAATCGCAGTGCGCCAAAAATCAACGCAACGGCCCGTGCGGCGGTACGCGCGACGGCCGGTGCGAAGTCGATGGTTACGGAGACTGTATTTGGCTGCGCGCGTACGAACGCCTGAAACACGACCAGCGCGCGCACGAGTTGTTGTCCGCCACCCCGGTCGTGCAGGACCAAAGTCTGCGCGGCACGTCCTCTTGGGCCAACTTCTGGCTCGGCCGCGATCATGTTGGCAAGTGCCCCGGCCTGGTCTCCGACGCAGCTGCACCAATCCCATCGGAACACGTTCATTAATATCAATCCGCAACACGCGCTCGCCGCGCATGCGATTTCTTCTCCAAGAAACAAGTAACCTAATAGG
>DAITQE010000213.1:0-6437 GCA_036833235.1 Opitutus sp. | reverse complement strand
GTACAGAATGAGTTCATGGCCTCTGACCGCGCGATCGTGGTGGCGACGATCGCGTTTGGCATGGGTATTGATAAAGCGAATATTCGCGCGGTCTTCCACTACAACCTGCCGAAGAGCCTTGAGAATTACGCGCAGGAAATCGGTCGAGCCGGCCGCGACGGCGCGCCGTCCGACTGCGAGATTTTGGCGAGCGGAGAAGATCTTACTGTGTTGGAGAATTTTACCTACGGCGATACGCCAACGGCGGAAGCGTTGAATGGTCTGCTCAAGGAATTGCTGCAAGGCCGCGCCGCCGGAGATATTTTCAATGTATCCGTTTATGAACTCTCGGCGCGGCACGACATCCGCCAACTCGTGGTTTCGACGGCGCTGACGTATCTGGAACTCGATGGCCACATCGAGGCGACGGCGCCATTCTACACGACATACCAGTGGAAGTTCATGCGACCGACCGAGGAGATTCTTGGACGTTTCGATGCGACTCGTCGGAGTTTTTTGGAGCAGCTTTTCGGGTTGGCAAAAGTAGGGCGGATTTGGAATTCGGTGGTGTTAGCCGAAGCCGCCGCTGCGTTGGGCGGCGAACGCGAACGAATCGTGAAGGCGTTGACCTATCTCGAGGAGAAGGGCGATCTGGAGCTGCAAGTCGCGGGCGTCCGGCAGGGCTACCGCGTCGTGCGGGTGCCGGATGATCTGGCGGCCGTGTGGCGTAAGCTTCGCGAGCGTTTCGCCACGCGCGAGAGCAGCGATATCGCGCGGACGCGCACCGTTGCTGAACTGCTCGGCAGCGAGGGATGTCTCGTGCGCGGCTTGCTCAACTATTTCGGCGAGGATCTTGGCTGTGACTGCGGCCACTGCGGCCGGTGCGAAGGCGATTTGCCAGTAAACCTTTCACGCCCATCCGCGAAGTTCTCGTTCCCGGAAAACGAATTGGCCGACGTGCGCGCGGCGCATCCTCGGGCGATGGTTGGGGCACGCCAGATCGCGCGTTTCCTGTGCGGCATCGCGTCGCCCGCACTCTCGGCGGCGAAGCTCACGCGCCATCCGCGTTTCGGTTTCGCTGCGCAAGTGCCGTTCGCCACCGTGATGGCGGCAGCGGAATCGGCGGCGAACAAAAACACCAAAGCCGGAAAATAAGTGGTGCCGAATGACGGTTTTCACGCGTTTCATCAACCAAGACAGCCCGTGGCAAGACACGGCTACGCACCGCGTTGACGCCATCGAAAAACAAACGTTATGGCCGCATATCACTGATTCGCGGTGCGCGTTTTCCTTTCAGCACGGCGCCGAGCACGGTCGCATAGTTTAACTCAACGCCTTCGCGTGTGGCGCGCAGCAACAGTCCACCGCGACTCATGTCGCCGCGCCCAACGAAATCTTGCGGGAATAGCAATCGTCCGCCGAAGCACTCGAGCAGCACGTCGCGATATTTTGCGGTCGCGATGCTGCCGAGTAAAATGGCCGAACCCGATGGCGCGAGCTTGCGCGCGATAGCGCGGGCGTCGCGCCGCAGGGGTTCGAGATAACGCGGATCTTCGTGGTGAATATCGACGTCGCCGAAAGCGCGCAGTTCGTCCGGTTGGACGGGTTGCGTGGGATCGAGCAATCCGCGATTCGACGTGATCACCCGAATAAGTTCGCCCTCTGCGGCCGCAGCGAAGCGTTGTGCATAGGTGAGTTTGCCGCGAAAATACAAGCCGCTGGCGAACGTGAAAATCTCTCCGAGCGAAAGTCCATTGTGGTGAAATTGCCGAGCAAGTGCGAATGGCGCTTTCGGATTGAGGAGCAAGCCGGCACGAATGCCGCTGACCTTCGCCGGTGATAAAAGAAACACGCGCTGCACGGCGGTTCCGACCGCGTACGGTGGAGATGGTTCGTCGACGGACGTCAGACGCTGCAGAGCTTCACGGCTGCGCGTAGCGAAGTCAGTGGGTCGCGCGTTGGCACGAACTCTTGGGCGACGAAACCGGTGAAGCCGCTCGCTTTGATGGCTCGCATGATCGCGGGATAAAACAACTCCTGCGTTTCATCGATTTCATGCCGTCCGGGATTTCCGCCGGTGTGATAATGTGCGATGTAACGATGATTGTCTTGGATCGTGCGGATGACGTCTCCTTCCATGATCTGCATGTGGTAGATGTCGTAGAGCAGTTTGAATCGCTCCGAAGCGACGCGCTTTGCGAGTTCCACGCCCCAGACGGTGTGGTCGCACATGTAGTCTTTGTGGTTCACCTTGGAATTGAGAAGTTCCATGCAGACGGTGACGCCGCGCTTTTCCGCTTCGCCGACAATCCGCTTCACGCCGACCACACAGTTTTCCAAACCTTGTTCGTCGCCCATTCCGTCTCGATTTCCGGAGAACACGATGACGTTGGGCAGGCTGGCATCCGCGCAAGCTTTGATGCGTTTGATCATCGTCGGCACAAATTTTTCATGATTCTCGAGTCGGTTGAAACCGTGCGGAATGGTGGTCGTGCCATTCGCCATCGCACAGGTCAGGCCATGTCGTTGAACGACGGGCCAGTCCGCCGGATCGAGCAGCTCGATGGATTGCAAACCGAGGTCGCGACCAGCGCGCGCGAGATCTTCAAGAGGAATATCGCGGTAACACCACTTGCAGACGGAATGATGAAAACCGGTTCCGGAGGAAGAGGGCGTCATGGCAGCGGATGAGACAGTGGGAGCAGTTGTATCAGCCGCACCGAGACGACCGACGGATGCGAGCGCCGCCACACTGGCGAGTGAAGCGATGGCTTCGCGACGAGAAAGAGTAGGGGGCATTGGGTAAGTTCAACTTCGTCCAGCGTGGTCAAGTTGGCAAGGCCACTTGCGAGGTGAGGGCAAGGTGTTCGCAAACCACGTCACAGGAATTGTCCGCGGCCGATCCGCGGAAAAATCTGACAGCCGTGCCTTAGCTTAGCCGATTCGAATGACGACGATCCGAAACGATGTCGGCTGCACGTAAACCACTTCAGAATTCGACGGCAGACGATAGAAATAAAAAACCCGGGCTGCTGCCCGGGTTCGACTGAAGTGATCGCTTTCGCTTTTGCGTTTAGTCCGGCCCGCCCACTGCAGTTGCGGGTGCTGCCGTGTCAGTGTCAGGCGCGAGGCCGAAGAACTCCACCACGTGAGAAACGTTATTGTAACCACGCGACTTCAAGAGCTCCTCGATGCGTTGAACGTTGCGGCGAAGCTCGGCGGTCGTTTCGGCGTCGATCTCCTGAACACGATTGGTGTCTTTGCAGATCACGTGATAGGGATGAGCATCGCCGAGGCTCATCGCGTAGAGGCTGGTGCCGTTGTGAAAAAACGAACGGCGGACCAAGCCGATATCTTCGAATGCACTCAAGCATCGATACACGGTGACCAAATCGCACGAGCCACTCTCCAAATCGGCGTGGAGCTGTTCGATGGTGGTCGGTTGACCGCGCTTGATCAGCGCGGTCAGAATCGCAATGCGCGGTTGGGTAATGCGCAAGCCGGCTGCCTTTAGGCGCGCGCATGCAAGATTGATCGGGGATTGGTTTTTCGCAGCGGCTGATTTTGGGTCAGCTGATGCGGAGTTGGATGGAGTTGTTGCTGTCATTGCGTAAAAATCATGTGCATTTGGGCTGCAGCTTCGAGGTAATAATCATGTGTTTGCATCAGGTGTTTCCCTGAGGACCAGCGGGTTGAAACCGGAGGCCGGGTTGCTAGTTGCAGGCGCGAAGCGGCTGTGCTTATTCGAACAGACTATCATGCAAGACCCGGACTTCGCCGAAATTGTCGGCTTGATCTGCAAGGAAGATCCACGATTCGACCGCAAAGCCTACGACTTCGTCCGCCTCGGACTCGACCACACGGTCAAGGAGCTGAAGAAGAAGGAGGCTTCGCGGACGGCTCGATCCCGGCACGTCTCGGGACCGGAACTGCTGGAAGGCCTCCGAGTATATGCGCTTGAACAATTTGGGCCACTCGCCAAGACCGTGTTGAACTCTTGGGGCGTCCGTCGCTGTTCGGATTTCGGCGACCTCGTTTTCAATCTCATCGAATACAATGTTTTCAGCAAAACGGAAAATGATCGCCGGGAAGATTTCGGCGACTTGTACACCTTTGAGGACGCATTCGTTAAACCTTTCCTCCCGGCCAAGCCGTCTCGCGGTCCTTCCAGCGCAGAGGCAGTGGGGTCCGCCTGATGTGCGGTCCACTTCCGGTTCTTTTCCATGGCAAATACCTCCTCCCCGGTGGCAGATCTACCTTTGCTCGACGCCTTCTGGCGTGAGCCCGTCGAGCGCACGGTCCTGCCGAATGGACTCACGCTCATAATAAAGCCCGACCGCTCCGCCGCACTTGCCTCTGTGCAGGTATGGGTGAAGACCGGCAGCACTCATGAAGGCGCCTATCTCGGCGCGGGTCTTTCCCACTACCTTGAACATATGTTGTTCAAAGGGACTGAGCGCCGCGCGGGCCGCGAGATCTCGGCCACCGTGCAGGCGCACGGCGGTTACATCAACGCGTACACCACGTTCGATCGCACCGTTTACTATATCGATCTTCCCAGCGAACACACGGCTGTCGCCATCGACTTGCTGGCCGACGCGGTGCTGCATTCAACGTTGCCCGCCGAAGAGTGCGCCAAAGAGAAAGACGTCATCCTCCGAGAAATCGCGATGACGAAGGACGATCCGGACAATCGCATGTGGGAGGCGCTTTTCTCAGCCGCTTTCCGCGAGCATCCCTATCGGCAACCGATCATCGGACATCGCGATGTGTTCTCAGCAGTGACGCGCGACGATTTGGTCGCGTACTACCGCAGCCGTTACGTTCCAAACAACTTGGTTGTGGTTATTGTCGGTGACGTCGTCCTCGCAACCGTGCGTAGCGCAGTCGAGCAACATTTCGGCGCCACACCCCGGGCCCGACTTGCTCCCGTCCTGGTCCCGAGCGAACCGCTGCAACTCGGCGCCCGGGCGGATCATCGCTTCGAGGATGTCGAGATCACGCGTGCCGCACTCGCTTGGCCAATTCCGGGACTGACGCATGCGGATGCGCCGGTGCTCGATTTGCTCGCGAGCGTGCTCGGTGGCGGCGACAGCTCGGTGCTTTGGCAGGATATTCGGGAGAAGGCCTGCTTGGTTCATTCGATCGATGCGTCGAGTTGGAATCCCGGATCGAGCGGACTTTTTTGCATCTCATACACGGCCGATTCCGACGATCGGTTGCGCGCAAATGCCGCGATCGAGCGAACATTGGCGCGACTGGCGAAGCGCGGCTTTACGCCGGCTCAGTTGAAGAAAGCGATACGACAGCTGGTCGTCGCGGAGATCAATACTCGCAAGACGATGAGCGGCCAGGCTTCGCGCCTCGGCACGGCTGAAGTGGTGGTGGGCGATCTCGACCACAGCCGTGCGTACTTCGCACAATTGAGAACAGTCAAGCCCGCGGATCTCCAGCGGGTGTTGAACGCGTACCTCGTTCCATCGCGCCTTACTGCTATTTCGCTTAATCCGGCTGCCGCGACAGGGCAGGCAGCGGCAGAATTATCCGAGGCAGGACGACAGGTTGATTTCACCGAAATCAAACTCTCGAACGGCGCGCGGCTCCTGCTTCAGCCGGATCGCCGTCTGCCGAATTTGCATTTTCGTTTCTTGATGAACGGCGGGCCGCTGTTCGAGGAGCCTGCAAAACGCGGTTCGACATCGCTCCTCGCGACCATGCTGACGAAGGACACGCGCTCGCGGACGGCTGCCCAAGTTGCGGAATTCATCGAATCGGTCGGAGGCGTATTCCATCCCGTCGCCGGTAACAACAGCCTCGGCCTTGCCGTGGAAGTTCTCCCGACCGACGTGGCGCGGGCACTCGCGATTCTGGACGAAGCGGTGCGGGCTCCGGCGTTCAAAACGTCGACGTTCGCGATCGAACGCGACGCGCAGATTGCGTCGTTGCAGCAGGACGAAGACGACGTCGTGACGCTCGCGCGAAAGCGGTTGCGCGAAAAGTTTTTTGGGGCGCATCCGCTGGCTTATGACGCGCAAGGCCACATCGACGGCGTGAAGAGCCTTACGCCGAAAGATCTCGGCGCGCTGCATCGCAAGCTCATTGCCGGATCGAATGTGGTCCTTGCGGTGGCAGGCGATTTCGATCCGCGCCAACTCGCTCCCCGATTGAAAACATTTCTGGCGAAGCTTCCGCGTGGCGGTGCGGCAACGCCGCGGGCGGACGCAGCATGGACGTTGCCTGCCAAAGCCGGAAAGTTCTCGGAACAACAGCCACGCGAACAGGCGGTCGTAGCGCAGGCGTTCCCCGGCCCACGCGTCAATGCGGACGATTTTTATGTTGGGGAAGTCGCTGACGAACTTTTCAGCGGCATGGCATCGCGGTTGTTTGAACGTGTGCGTGAAGAGAAAGGTCTCGCCTACTTTGTACGATCTGCGCGTATCACGGGTTTGGATTCGGGC
>DAITQE010000212.1:0-6441 GCA_036833235.1 Opitutus sp. | reverse complement strand
ATCGATTCCTGAAACTGACCGGACCGCTTTGTGGCCGACCTACGACCGTTACCGCGATTGTTTCGTTGCGTTGAAAGCGGACTGCGCACCGGGAAATGCTGTCGCAGTCACGATCGAGGAAATCACACCGGCGGTGACTTGAATCGCCGATTTGGGCGTCCGCGATCGAGAGCGACCGCGGCTGTGAAAGATCAGTGACATGGCACTGACGCAGCACGGAGCGTTCAGACAATCGTCGGTTACGATTCGTCTCGGTTGCGAGAAAAACGCAACGCTTTGCCGGTGCGGTTCGTGCTAACCTGTGCCAATCTAATCGACGCTTGATTTCTGCCTCTTCCGACCAACAGTTCACCTTTCAACACATTGATCCCTTTTCCGTGAGCAAAAAACCGACTCCGACCGCCGTAACCAAAGCCGCTGAAAGCGTGAAAGCGTCAGATTACAGCAAAGCGCCTATTAACGCTTCACTGAGCCATGACGCGAAGATCGAACTGTATCGCAAGATGGTCCGAATCCGGCGCTTTGAAGAACGCAGTCTGCGGGCCTACCAAGGCAAGAAAATCGGCGGATTTTTGCATCTTTACATCGGGCAGGAAGCGGTCGCCGTTGGTTGTTGCTCGTTGATGGGCCAAAATGATCACGTGATCACCGCTTATCGCGACCACGGGCACGCGATCGCTGTCGGTATGGAAACGAAGCCGTTGATGGCCGAACTCTACGGCAAAGTCACCGGATGCTCCAAGGGCAAGGGCGGTTCGATGCACTATTTCGCGCCCGAAAAAAATTACTGGGGCGGACACGGAATCGTCGGCGGCCAGGTCCCGCTCGGCGCCGGTCTCGCCTACGGCATCAAATACAAGGGCCTCAAAGGCGCGGCGATGGCGTTCATGGGCGATGGCGCGGTTAATCAAGGCGCCGTGCACGAGGCGTACAATTTGGCCTCGTTGTGGAATCTTCCGGTCGTTTTTGTGATCGAAAATAACGGCTACTCGATGGGAACCAGCCAAGAGCGCTCCTCTGCCGGCGAACTCGCGCAGCGGGCCGCTGGTTACGATATGGAATGGGGTCAGTGCAACGGCCACGACGTTTACGAAGTACGCGCGACGATGGATAAATTTCTGACGCTTGCCCGTGAGAAAAATCGCCCGAGCACCGTGGAAATCGACACATATCGCTACCGCGGTCACTCGGTTGCTGATCCGGATAACACTTACCGCAGCAAGGACGAGATTGAGGAGTATCGCCGGACCAAGGACCCAATCCAGGTTTTCCAGGCGATCCTTGTCAGCGAAGGCGTGTTGACCGACGAGATCATCGCACAAATCGACCAGGACGCCCGCGCCGAAGCAGAGTCCGCCGCGGACTTCGCGGAAGCGAGCCCCTACCCAACTCCGGACGACATCCAAAAAGACGTTTACTGGGAGGCCGACAATCCTTCCGAGCGCAAATCCGAAGGCCGCCTCTTTTTCGACTGAGCGCCGCGCCCTCAATCGAAAACCGAAATTCAAAAATCGAAAATTTCCCGATGCCCGTCATTTCCTATCGCGAAGCCATCCGTCACGCACTCGCCGAAGAGTTGGAACGCGACCAAAACGTAGTCGTTTTCGGCGAAGAAGTTGGCCAGTTCAACGGCGCGTATAAAGTCACCGAAGGCCTCCTCACAAAGTTCGGTCCGCAACGCATCGTCGACACGCCCATCAGTGAAGCGGGATTCATCGGCATCGGCGTCGGCGCATCGATGCTCGGCGTTCGGCCGGTGATGGAGCTGATGTTTTGGTCGTTCTACTCCGTCGCGTTCGACCAGATTCTCAACAATGCCGCAAATGTCCGCTACATGTCCGGCGGCCTGATCAATTGCCCAATCGTAATCCGCGGCCCGGCTAACGGCGGCACGAATGTCGGCGCGACTCACTCGCATACGCCCGAGAACGTCCTCGCGAATCACCCTGGCGTGAAAGTCGTCGTACCGGCCACTCCCGCCGACGCGAAAGGGCTGCTCAAGTCGGCGATCCGCGATAACGATCCCGTTTTCTTCCTCGAGAACACCATTCTCTACGGAGAGAAAGGCGAAGTGCCGGACGGCGAACATCTCATCCCACTCGGCAAGGCGGATGTGAAGCGCACAGGGAGCGATCTTACAATTGTCACGTACGGACGCTGCGTCCTCCACTCGCTGAAAGCGGCCGAGCTTCTGGCCAAGGAGCACGACGTGTCCGTTGAAGTCGTCGACCTTCGGACGATTCGTCCCCTCGATATTGATACGGTGCTCGCGTCCGTGGCCAAGACCCACCGCGTGCTGATCGTCGAGGAGCAAAAGCCCTTCGCGAGCGTGGGCTCGCAACTCGCCTACATGATTCAACGCGAAGCGTTCGACGAGTTGGACGCCCCCATTCACCGCCTCGGCACGATCGACGCTCCGGCAATCTACAGTCCTCCGGTTGAGCTTGAACAGCTCCCGAATCCGCAGCGTGTGTTGAAGGCCGCGCTGGAAACCCTGCAATAATTTCGCGCTTCCGTCGTCCGCTCGCTTCAACTCCAAATCAACATGGCCAACATCATCGATATGCCGAAACTCAGCGACACCATGACGGTGGGCACGCTGGTCAAATGGCTGAAAAAAGAGGGCGACGCCGTGAAATCGGGCGACATGCTCGCGGAAGTCGAAACCGACAAAGCGACGATGGAGTTGGAGAGTTTCTTTGACGGAACGCTGGTGAAGATTTTCGCCGCGGCTGGCGCGCAGGTCGCGATTGGCGATCCGCTCTGTGCAATCGGCAAAGCCGGTGAAACCGTCGAGGCGCCCACCACCAAAGCGCCCGCCCCCGTCGAAAAGAAAAGTGGCGAGGCGAAGCCCTCGGCTGAAGCTGCCGCGACGACGGCGAAAAATGAAATTGAGGCAAAGCCCGTGGAGAGCACTCCGACCGCCAAAGCGCCAGCACCTGCTCCCGCGACGACTCCCACGCCGGCGCCGATCCAAGCCGGAGCCGGTCGCATTCGTATTTCCCCCCTCGCGCGAAAACTCGCTGAAGAAAAAGGCATCGATCCAAGTCGCATCACAGGCTCGGGTCCCGGCGGCCGAATCGTTCGCTCCGACGTGCTCGCGGCTGAAAAGAACCCAGCTGCTGCAAAACCCGCCGCGACCTTTACCGGCGGTGCGGCTTCGAAAACCGGTCCGATTCAGGAAGAACGCGTCGTGCCGGTTTCCACGATGCGCGGCGTGATCGCCAAGCGCCTGATCGAGTCGAAAACGCAGATTCCGCATTTCTATCTCGATCTCGAAATCGACGCCGACCCGCTGCTCTCACTTCGCCAGCAGTTGAATACTGCGCTCGAAAAGCAAGGGGTGAAACTTTCGGTCAACGATTTCGTTCTCAAAGGCGCCGCCGAGGCGCTGCGAAAAGTTCCCGCGGCCAATGGCTCGTGGGAAGGAACCGCGATCCGCTATTTCGGTGCGGCGCACGTGTCGTTCGCGGTCGCGATTGAAGATGGTTTGATCACCCCGGTGATCCGCGACGCGCACACCAAATCGGTGTTCACGATCAGCACCGAGGCAAAATCGCTCGGTAAACGCGCCAAGGAAAAGAAACTCAAGCCGGAGGAATTTACCGGCGGGACGTTCTGTGTCTCCAATCTTGGGATGATGGGCATCACCCGGTTTTCCGCGATCATCAACCCGCCGAACGCCGCGATCCTCGCCGTTGGCACCACGGTGACAAAGCCCGTCGTAAAGAATGGTCAGATCGTGATTGGAAACACGCTCACGTTGACGCTCAGCTGCGACCACCGCGTGGTCGATGGTGCGGTCGGCGCGCAATACCTCGCCGCGCTGAAGCAATTATTGGAAGCGCCGGCGTTGTTGCTGATCTGATCCGACCACGAGAGGCGGCCACATCGCCGTGAAGTTGAACTCCACCGACCAACGGCCGCTTCGGCTGATGAATTTTGTGGGCGGGTGCCTTCACCCCGTTTGGAGTCGTCCTCGGACTCAACCGGATGCGGAGTGGTCCACATCCTTTCGTTTTGATCGTGCCATCTGTTGCGTCGTAGGCTGTGAGCTTGCTCGCGCTTCAATCGCGCCAGCAAGCTGGCGGCCTACAAGTTACCATTCCAAAACAGAAGACCGTGGTTTGCTGGCACCCACCCACATTTAACTTTGCACGGCCCGCGGGCCAGTCGTCGCGACATCGGCGCCCGGCAGTGGCAACGCAACATAGAACGTCGCTCCTTCGTCCACTTTGCCTTCGGCCCAAACCCGTCCTCCGTGCCGATGCACAATCCGCTGCACGTTGGCTAGACCCACGCCCGTTCCTTCGAATTCGCTTTCGGAATGGAGACGCTGAAAAACGCCGAACAACCGGTCCGCGTATTTTGGATTAAAGCCGGCGCCATTGTCGCGAACGAAGAAGACCACTTCTCGGTTTGCCGACGGTTGAGTGCCAATTTCAATCACCGCTTCCGTCCGATGGCGGGTATATTTCACGGCATTTCCAAGCAGGTTCGCAAACACCTGCCGCAGCATCGACAGGTCTCCGATCACAACCGGCAACGGCGCCACGTACCACTGGATCGTTCGGCCTTTCATTTCCGGCAGCAGCTGCAATCGCATTTCGCTCACGAGCGCGTTCAGATCAACAGTAACACGCCGCAACTCCGCCCGGCCGTGCCTCGAGAAACTAAGCAGATCATCGATCAGACGTCCCATCCGCTTCGCAGACTCGTTGATCACGGTCACGTAACGCCGCCCTTTCTCGTCGAGCCCGTCGCCCAAATGCGATGTGAGCATGCTGGCGAACCCGTCAATGTGTCGCAGCGGAGCACGCAAATCGTGCGACACCGAATAGGAAAATGACTCGAGCTCTTTGTTCGCATTTTCCAACTGCAGCGTGCGCTCCACCACCCGGCGTTCCAAAAGCAGGTTCAAGCTTTGAATCTCACGCTCCGATCTTTTCCGCTCGGTGATATCTGTGATGAAACTGCAGAAGGTGATTTCTCCACTCGAGATCATTGGGTTGATTGCGACCTCGACCGGAAACTCGCTGCCATCGCGTCGCAGCGCGGCCATTTCCATCGGCCATTTCCCCGAGACTCCTTTCGCCTCGACGCCAAACCTCTTCATTCCAAAAACCCCGTTTCCAGCCGGCTCGACAGGGTTGATCACGATACCGAGATCGGACCCCAATACTTCGCCGCGGCCGCGCCCAAACATTTTTTCGGCCCGTGCGTTCCAGTCGATAATCCGCCCGAGATCATCCGTGACCACGACCGCGCTCAGTGCGGAATTGAGCACGGCTCGAAGGCGCGCTTCACTTTCCCGCAACGCGCGTTCCCGACCTTGTAGTTGAGAAAGCATGTCGTTGAACGCATCGGTTAACCGACCGAGTTCATCATCGCCGTGCTTGATCGCTCGAACCGAGTAATCCCGACGCTCCGAGACCGATCGGGCGGTTTCAGCCAAAGCCAGGATAGGCCGCGAAACTTGTTGCTGCAGCATCCGCGACAGAATGTAGGCGACGGCGAGTGAGCATCCAATCACGAGCAGGACGATCCCGCTATAAAGCCGGAATCGCTCCTTGATGGCGCCTGTGTCCAGCTGCAGATAGAGCGTCCCCAAACGCTTGCCGTTGTGCATAACCGGCTGGAACGACGCGAGGGACGATAGATTGACGGCGTAGCCCGAATCCTTGGGCACAGCAGGAAGCGAATCAGCGGCGAGGGTGACCGGATATTTGGCGAACACCTTCCCATCCAGGGTGTAGATAGCCGCCGCGATCACGTGATGTTCTGCCTGGAGCGCCGAGAGAATCTCCCGTGCATCGTCGGCGTTATCGAACGCCAGCGAAGCGGTGCTGTTCGCGGCAACGATTTCGCCGAGGGTGGTCAGATTTCGGATACTGGCTCGCCGAAACGTCACGTACTCATACGCAAAAAATGCCGTGCAGGTAAACAGCAGGACCGTTCCACTGGTCAGCAAGATGATCGCCATCAACTTCTGCCGGATTGGTGTGTTCCTGAAGCGCATGCCTAGTTTCCCCCTGTGGCGACGATTTCAGCGGAGCGCAGGAGTTTCGAACTGATCGTTAGGCCCGCTGCTCTCGCTGCTTCCAAGTTGATCCGCAGCCGCACATGATTCCGCTCCATGACAAACCGGATCATGACTCCGTACCTCGGAAAGGCGTCCCAATCACAGACGGTCAGAGTCGGCCGACCCTTCAGCGCCGCTGCAATCCGCGCCATCTGCGAACCCTCCGAACCACTGACAAACAGCACGTGACAAGGGCGCAAATCGGCCAGCGATCGGTAACGCTCCACGACCAAAGGCCGTGCGCCCGCTTTTTCGTCACGGACAATTTCGTCGAGAAAACCACCAAATGGGTCCGCACCTAGAACACCGATGACCAACGGGCTATCGGGCCGTTCGAACGCTGATTCGGGCCATTCAAC
>DAITQE010000211.1:0-6447 GCA_036833235.1 Opitutus sp. | reverse complement strand
TCTACTCGCTCACGCTCGCAGCTACGTTCGAAGTTTATTTTTCGGCCATCACCCATCGCATCGCTTTCCCGTTTCCAAACCGCTCCGCCCACAAAACAAACCTGCCAATGAACCTCAGAGCGCTGAATTTTTTTGGATTGGCTTGGACCGTTCTAGGGCTGTCGGCCGGTATTATTTCCGCCTCACCGGCAAGCCCGGTTAAGGTTAAGGCCACCGCGGAGACCGTGGTGGAATATCTATCCGGCCATGGAGCAGATGATGCAGTCGAGTGGGATTTTTTCTGCTCGGACGGGCGGCGCAGCGGTGAGTGGACGAAAATCCGCGTGCCGTCGTGCTGGGAGCAGGAGGGATTCGGCACGTACCAGTACGGGATGCCGTTTTATGGAAAAGCGAACCCGCCGGGGATCGCGCGCGAGCAGGGGAAATATCGGCGCGAATTTAACGTGCCGGTCGAATGGCGTGGTCGCTGTGTTCGGATCGTTTTTGAAGGGGCGATGACCGATACGCATCTACGCGTGAATGGAATTTCGGCGGGCCCCGCGCATCAGGGTGGATTTTACCGGTTCAAGTGGGACATCACCGATCTGCTCCGTTATGGCGAGCGTAACCAAATCGAGGTGACGGTCGACAAGGAGTCGGCCGACGAGAGCGTGAACCTCGCCGAGCGTCGGGCGGATTACTGGAATTTCGGCGGGATTTTTCGTCCGGTTTATCTCGAGGCATTGCCGGCGAATTTCATCGATCGCACGGCGATCGACGCGCGCGCCGATGGTTCGCTGCGGGCTGATGTCTTTTTAGGTCATGCGGCTGACGGCGAGCTTTGCGTCTCCGCGCAAGTGATGGACGCAACCGGCGCAAACGTCGGCGAACCGTTCGCTGAAACAGTTCGGACCGGAAGCGACCGGGTCACGTTGCGCGCGTGGATTGATTCACCGCGTCTTTGGACGGCGGAGACGCCGAATCTTTATCGAGTGACGTTCACGCTGTGGTCGGAGTCGGGCGTGGCCCGACAAACGGTCCGGTCGACGGTTGGCCCGGTTTCGGACAGCCCGCCCGGAGGTCAGGCCCTACCGCCGCGGAACGTCGTTGCGCCGAGTCCTGACGATTCGACTCGCGTGCAGCACGTCGTGACGGAGCGGTTTGGTTTTCGCACATTTGAAGTGAGGGAAGGGCAGGGGCTTTTTCTAAATGGCCGCCGCATTCTGTTGCGCGGCGTGAACCGTCACAGTTTCTGGCCTGAAACGGGGCGCACGCTTACGCCCGTGCGCGATCTCGCCGATGTCCGGCTGATCAAGGAACTCAATATGAACGCGGTGCGCATGTCGCATTATCCCCCGGACCGGGAGTTTCTCGAGGCGTGCGACGAACTCGGCCTCTACGTGCTCGACGAACTCGGTGGCTGGCATGGGAAATATGATACAGGCGTCGGCCGAAAGCTCGTCGGCGAAATGGTACGGCGCGATGTCAACCATCCCAGCATTCTGTTTTGGGACAATGGCAACGAAGGCGGCTGGAACACCGATCTCGACATCGAGTTTGCGCAGTGGGACCCGCAGCACCGGCCCGTGCTTCACCCGCAGAAGAAATTCAGCGGTGTCGAAACGATGCATTACCGATCGTACGGCGAGACGCAGGAGTATTTGCGCGGGCCGGATATTTATATGCCGACAGAATTCCTGCACGGTCTTTATGACGGCGGTCACGGCGCGGGACTTTGGGATTATTGGGAATTGATGCGCCAGAATCCGCGGTCCGGTGGCGGATTTCTGTGGTCGTTTGCCGATGAAGGCGTGGCGCGCACGGATCAGAATGGGCGTATCGATAACGTTGGATCGTATGCACCGGACGGAATTGTTGGTCCGCACCATGAACGCGAAGGCAGCTTCAACACGGTTCGACAAATCTGGTCGCCGGTGCAAATCACGGCCCCGACGGAATCCTCGCCGCTCGCGCCGGATTTCAACGGTGTTTTCCGCGTTGAGAACCGGTTCGATTTTACGGATCTCGAACGCTGCAGGTTTGTATGGCAAATCGTGCGATATCCGGCGCCGCGAGACAGCACGGGCGATGCAGCCATCGTCGCGAGCGGCGAAATAAAAGCCTTTTCCGTGCGTCCGCAGGGCAAAGCCGACCTGAAAATTCCTTTGCCGGCGGGCTGGCACGACGCCGATGCGTTGAGATTGACCGTGCACGGCCCGGCGGATGAGGAACTTTGGACGTGGTCGTGGAGTATGCGTGACGTTGCAATCGCTCCGTCCACGACGATCGGAACGAGCGCGCCGGTGACCACGCGAGAGGATGCGGCCGAATTGATCGTCGTCTGCGGCCAACTCGAGCTGCGCTTCAGCAAAGCGAACGGCTCTCTGGCCGGTGCAACGTTGCGCGGCGAAACGGTGTCGCTCGGCAACGGACCGCGATTCGTTGCGGCGCGCCGGGCCAACCGCACTCTGGACGGGTCGATCGATCCGTGGGCGGCGAAAGGAATCGATCGGATTTACAACGATGTCTCAGGAAATTCGAGGCTGACGCATCTGAGCTGGCGGGCCGACGGAACGAATATCGTTGTCGAGGCGGAATATTTTGGGGCGTTGCGCTCGACGCGCTGGCGCATTTCGAGCGATGGCGCCGTGCAGTTGGATTACGAATACAGCTATGACGGCGTCGTCGAATTGATGGGCGTGCAGTTCGACTATCCGGAATCAGCCATGCGCGCCATTCGTTGGCTGGGGCGCGGGCCGTATCGGGTGTGGCAGAATCGTCTGCGGGGCACGACTCTTGGGGTGTGGGAAAACGCTTACAACGACACGATTCCCGGCGAGAGTTTTGTCTATCCGGAATTCAAAGGCTATTTCCGCGACTGGCGCTGGGCGCAGTTCGCGACCACCGAGGGCATGTTGACGATGGAGAACGGCACGCCGGGGAGTTATCTTGGCGTGTACACGCCGCGTGACGGACGCGACGCGCTACTTTACACGCTGCCCTCAACGGGCCTCGCGATCCTCGATGTAATTCCGGCGGTGCGAAATAAAGTGAACGCGACCGATCTCATCGGACCTTCGTCGCAGGCGCAACGCGTGCAGGGGGTTCGGCACGGAACGGTGGTTTTTCGATTTGAGACGGGGTCAACCGTCCCGGCGCAATCGTCGAAATGACGTTCATGCCAATGTTCACTCGAGATTCGAATTCGGCGCGTAGCTACGAGCGTGAGCGAGTGGTTTCTGATCTTGGGAGCGCGGACGTGCCCATCCGCAATTCTGCCGAAACGGTGGAGCGCGCCCGCGCTCTCGAGACGGATGCGGGCGGGACGCCCGCGCTCCCAGGGTGCGCGCTGGCGCGACGCTTGCACTCAGCGCTCAAGAAACTGCATTTTTCAATGGAGGGACGACCTCCGTGTCGTCCGGTTCGGCGACAGGCGCAGAGTCCTCGCGCATCGACCGAACGGACCGGACGGAGCCGGTCCCTCCATTGTTTCTTCCGCGCCGATCAAAACATGTTTTGCGGAGGGGCTCCTAAGGAACCGCTCCGTTGTAGCCCGCCGCGGGAGCGGCGGGATCCCTGCGCTCCCGTGCAGGGCTACGCAGGTGTCAGCCCCGCCGACCCGATTTTTCCCGTCCGGAGCAAAACGAGTTTTGCGATAGGGGCTGCGCTGTTCCGACTGAGACGCACGTGCCTCGTCATTCTTGCGGCGGTGAGCTGCGGCTGCTTGCGCGCTGATGTTATTCGGATCGCGATCCCGGAAGGCGCTTCGCCGCGGATCGAATTTGGCGCGACGAAACTTGTGGCCGCAGTAAGTGCGACAGGGTCGGAGGGTTTGCTGGTGCATCAGGCGGCGGGCGCGCGTGTCGTCATTGCCAAACGCAACGCGTCGATGCCGGAGGCGGCGGGGTTGAAACCGGAAGGCTTTCTGATCGAAACAAAAACGGATGGTGTTCTGTCGATCATTGGCGCGGATGATTCGGGCGTGCTTTACGGCTGCCTCGAACTCGCGGAACGCGTGAAGGCTGAGGGGAGATTGCCGGCGTCGCTCCATTTCGCAGATGCGCCGGTGATGAAACTGCGTGGACCGTGCATCGGCATGCAAAAGCCGTACATCCTGCCAGGTCGGCATGTGTACGAGTATCCTTACACGCCGGAGCTTTTCCCGTTTTTCTACGATCGGGAGCAGTGGCGCGAGTATCTCGACTTTCTGGTGAAGAATCGGATGAACACGCTGTATTTGTGGAACGGACATCCGTTCGCCTCGCTCGTAAAACTGCCCGATTATCCCGAGGCGCTGGAAGTGTCGGAAGAGGTATTTGCGCGTAACGTGAAGATGTTTCACTTCATCGCCGAGGAAGCGGACAAGCGCGGCATCTGGCTCGTCCAGATGTTCTACAATATCATTCTTTCGAAACCGTTCGCGGAGCATCATGGGATGAAGACGCAGTTGTCGGCGCCGAACCCGCTGGCCGCGGATTACACGCGAAAATCGATCGCGGAGTTCGTGCGACAATATCCGAATGTCGGGCTGATGGTTTGTCTGGGCGAGGCGCTGCAGGACATTCCCGGGCAGGTGCAGTGGTGCACGCAGGTGATTCTGCCCGGCGTCAAGGACGGCATGAAAGCAGCCGGTCTGACGGAGGAGCCACCGGTGGTCATCCGGGCCCACGCCACCGACCCGAAGGTCGTGATGCCGGCGGCTCTCAAGGTTTACAAAAACCTGTACACCGAGGCGAAGTTCAACGGTGAGTCGCTGACAACCTGGGAACCGCGGGGAGTGTGGCAGGAGACACACCGCATGCTGGCGGCGTTGGGATCAACCCACGTGGTCAACGTCCACATCCTCGCCAACCTCGAGCCGTTTCGCTACGGCGCGGTGCGGTTCATCAAGAAGTGCGTCCAGGCCGCTCGCGACCGGCTGGATGCGCGGGGTCTGCACATTTATCCGCTGTCGTATTGGAACTGGCCCGACGCGCCGGATGCGACCGCCACTCCGCTCAAGCAGATCGACCGTGACTGGATCTGGTTCGAGGCGTGGGCGCGTTACGCGTGGAATCCGGACATCGATGAAACGATTGACCACGCGTACTGGGTCGGGCGACTGGCGGAACACTACGGTACAACCGAGGCGGCGGAGCATGTGCTGGCCGCTTACAATGCCTCCGGAGAATGTGCGCCGCGACTGCTCCGGCGCTTTG
Source organism: Opitutus sp. (assembly GCA_036833235.1). Taxonomy (GTDB): domain Bacteria; phylum Verrucomicrobiota; class Verrucomicrobiia; order Opitutales; family Opitutaceae; genus Opitutus. Next base: position 1,270 of record DAITQE010000211.1, on the reverse strand, counting down.
GGATCACAGAAGGAAACCGCCAGACGCTTTCGCTCGGAATGACGCTCGACCAACTCGTGAACCCGGAAAAATACGGGCCTTACCCGGAGCTGTGGAAATCGCAGTCACCACCTGGTGAACGGCTGCAGGAATACGCGGACCGCGAGTGGCGCGGCGAAGCGCATGAAGGCGAAACGCCGCCGCAAATCATCCGCGAGGTGCTCGCGTTCTCCGCTGCAGCGGTGGCGGCGATCGACGCCGCGGCGCCGCAGGTGACGCGCGACCAGGCCGAATTCGAGCGGTTGCGCAATGACGTCCGCTGCATCCGCGCGATGTCGGAGAATTACGGAGCAAAAGCCAACGCGGCGCTCGCGGTCTTGCGCTACGCCCACAGCCACGACGTGGCCGATCTCGAGCGGGCCGAGCGATACCTCAAGGAGAGTCTGCACCATTATCGAACGCTGGTTGGACTAACCGAGGGAACGTATCGATTTGCGAATTCGATGCAGACAAGCCAGCGCCGGATTCCGTTGCCTGGCGGAGTGAACGGTAAGCCGGCGAATTATCGCTGGAGCCAACTGCTCGGCGTGTACGAACAGGAGCTGGCGGCGTTGCACGAGCGCGTGATTGCGGCGCAAGCCGACTATCGCGGCGGTGCGCCCGCCGCCAAACTCACGTTGCGTGCGGCGGATTTCCGTCTGCTCACCGCAGGCGCAGAAACCTACACCGTTCAGACGGGTTCGCGCGTGTTCACCGATTTGCCGGTGGAAATTCAATCGCTCGCGCCGGAATTGGCGGGATTGAAAGGAATCCGATTTTCGAAAGCAGCGGCAGCAGCGTGGAATCTGTCGCGAATCGAATTCGAAACCAGCCAACCGGTCGATCTGCTCATTGGTTACGTGCAGGCTCGCTCTCCCGAATGGCTGCGTACTCCCGAATTGGAGACAGACGCGCGCGCGGCGGAGCGCGGTGCCACGGAACCGTTGTTGGTGGCGGCTGCGACCGTCGACACGCTGCCGGCGATCACCGTTTACGCCTATCGGTATGGGGTGGGGAGACACGTCTTCGAACCCGGAGCGCGTGGTGCTTACCTGATTCTCGGCGTGACCGCTGCAGAGTAGGGGGGCTTGTGTAGGTTGCGCGCGCGCCGCGCAACGGCTCGCGACGCGGACGTAGCGCGGCGAGCGTGCCACCTACACCAAACGCTGTGATGGCATACGGACGAATGGCTCCATCTCTGGTGAGACTGGAGAACGCGATATTTCATGACGGCTGCGGGCATGTCTGTTAG
>DAITQE010000210.1:0-6462 GCA_036833235.1 Opitutus sp. | reverse complement strand
TCGCGAGGGCGGCCTTCACTTCCTCGAGTTTGAATGGTTTGATAATGGCGATGATGAGTTTCATAAGGAGTCACGAAGTTTAGTGGCTGTTACCTTCGCATTGTGTTCGTTGAAGTCGAGTTCCTGAACGGGATTTTCGAAATTGCGCAGTGAGATCGCGTCCGTGCGTCACGCGAACCACGCCCTTTCCTGGAGTGGCGCGAGGCTCTCCCCCGAGGTCTTTTGTTTTGGAAAGGTATCTTGTAGGCTGCCAGCTTGCTGGCGCGATTGAAGCGCGAGCAAGCTCGCCTCGCTCGCAGCCTACCACTCCGAAAAATAACAAGTCGGCCTCCGAGAGGATGCCGGCTTGTTAAATGCTGGCGGCAGACGTTCCGCCTGATCAGATCGCGATATCGCCCCGCTCTTCTGTGCGGATGCGGACAACATCTTCGATCGACGTCACGAACACTTTGCCGTCGCCAATCTTCCCGGTCTTGGCGGCCTTGACGATCACATCGACGGCGCTGCTCAGTAACGCGTCCGTCGTGGCGATTTCAATTTTCACTTTTGGCAGGAAATCGACCGTGTATTCGCTGCCCCGATAAATTTCCGTGTGCCCTTTCTGGCGACCGAAGCCTTTGACCTCGGTCACTGTCATGCCGTTCACGTTGATTTCGGCCAGGGCCGTTTTCACTTCCTCGAGTTTAAACGGCTTGATGATCGCGGTGATGAGTTTCATGGGGAGCGATGGAAATTAGCTAACATAGCCCTCTTCGCCGTGCTCATTGATATCGAGGCCTTGGCGTTCGACTTCTTCAGAGGGGCGCAAACCCGTGATCGCCTTCACCAAAAACGCGATGGCGACAGTCGCCGCAATCGCGAGAACCAGCGTGAGGCCGATCGCCTCGAGCTGAGTCAGCCAAAGCCCACCATTGGTGACGAGCTTGGCGAGACCGTTCGTGGTCGCCGCTGTGCCGGTCAGGTTGGCATTGACGGATGCGGTGGCGAGAAACCCCGTGAGCAAGGCCCCGAGCGTGCCGCCGACCGCGTGCACGCCGAACGTATCGAGCGCGTCGTCGTAGCCGAAGGCAGTCTTCAGCTTCGTGCACGCGAGGTACGGCACAATCGCAGCGAAGATGCCGATAACCACCGCGCCAGTGCTATCGACGAAGCCGCACGCAGGCGTAATCACCACTAGGCCGGCCACAGCTCCTGAGCAAAAACCCAGGATCGAAGCGTGGCCACGAAAGATCTTTTCGATCATACCCCACGTGAACGCCGCGACCGCGGTGGCGAGTGTGGTGGTCATGAACGCGTTGGCGGCAACTCCGTCGGCGCCGACAGCCGAACCTGCGTTGAAGCCGTACCAGCCGACCCAAAGCATGCCCGTTCCAACCATACAAAGCACCATGCTGTGCGGCGCCATTTTATCTCTCCCAAAGCCGACGCGCGGCCCGATGATCAGGCACAGGATCAACGCGGACCAACCTGAACTCATGTGCACGACTGTCCCGCCCGCAAAGTCGATCGCCGTGATTTTTGCGTCGGGATTCCACACGCCGTTCATCAGCCCGTTGGAACCCCACACCATGTGGGCGAGGGGAAAATAAACGACAAACATCCAGATGGTGACGAAGACCAGGATCGCCGAAAATTTCATGCGCTCGGCGATCGCGCCGACGATCAGTGCGGGCGTGATGATCGCGAACATCATTTGGTACATCGCAAACACATTCTGAGAAACCCAGAAGGAGTAATTCGTGTTGGGTGCCGAGGTGACGCCTTTCAAAAAGAAATGCTCCGTACCGCCGAAAAACGAACTATTGAAACTCGTGCCGAACACGAGGCTGTAGCCAAAAGCCCACCAAAGAATCGTGACGAGCCCGGTAATACCCAGACATTGCGCGAGAACAGACAGGACGTTCTTCTTGCGGACCAAGCCACCGTAAAACAGTGCGAGGCCGGGAAGTGTCATGAAGAGCACGAGCGCCGTGCTGGTCATCATCCAGCCGTTATGGCCAGGGCCGGGGATGCCGGTCAGGCTTTTGCCCGGATCGCTGTTCGTTACGTAGGCTTCGAGGGCGGTGAGCCGCTCTTCCGTCGTTGGCGCCGGTGAAGAACCCGGTGCTTGGGCAAACGCAGAGAGGCTGGCCAGCCAGCACAATCCCGCGGCAGTTAGGGGGCGAATAAGGTTAAGCAATCTTCTCATATGCGTGCGCCGGTTTATTGGTGTTAATATAAAATGCGACCGTGCGGTGAGTCATGAACACGCAAAAAAGCCGGCCCCGTCAACCGGAGCCGGCTAGAATTTTTAAAATACGAGACGTCGCTGATCGACGCCTGCGCTTTACGTTTGGCGCTAGATGGCGCTGTCGCCGCGTTCGTCGGTGCGGATGCGGATTACTTCCTCAATCGGGAGAACGAAGACCTTGCCGTCGCCGATCTTGCCGGTTTTGGCGGACTTCACGATCGCATCGACGGCCTTGCCGACCAAGGCATCGTTTGTTGCGACTTCGATCTTCACCTTCGGAAGGAAGTCCACCGTGTATTCGCTACCGCGGTAGATTTCCGTGTGCCCCTTCTGCCGACCGAAGCCTTTGACTTCGGTGACCGTCATGCCCTCGACGTTGATTTCGGCCAGAGCGGCCTTCACTTCCTCGAGTTTGAACGGCTTGATGATGGCAATGATGAGTTTCATACGGGATAGGTTGTCAGGCTGATGGGTTGGTAGCTGGTGGAGCGGCGTGGCGCAAGCCCGGAGCCTCTCCGCCCAGCCAGAGTGTTATTTATGAGCAGTTGTGAAATCAGGATAAGCTTCGTTACCATGCTCACCGATATCTAGGCCTTCGGATTCCTCTTCTGCACTAACCCGAATACCCAGCGTAACCTTCAACATGACCCAGACGATGAGCGAAATCAGGAACACAAACAGCCCAACGGAAACGATGCCCTTGAGCTGGACCAGGGTTTGCGCACCGCGGCTGAGCCCGGTGGCGAGCGCAGCGACGTCAGTCGCGACTTGATTGTCGTAGAACAGCCCCAGCGCCAGCGTGCCGAACACGCCGCACACGAGGTGGACTGAAAGGGCGCCGACCGGATCGTCGAGCTTGAGTTTGTCGAACATGATGACCGCGAGCACCACGATGATGCCGGCGATAATGCCAATCCAGAACCCAGACGCGATCGTCACGAATGCACAGGGTGCCGTGATCGCGACGAGACCGGCGAGACAGCCGTTGAGCACCATCGAGAGATCAGGCTTTTTCAACAAAACCCAAGCAGTAACCAGGGCACTGAGCGAAGCACTCGCAGCCGCGAGGTTGGTGTTAACGAGGATGTGGGCGATCGCCTTGCCATCCATCGCCGCCATCGTCGAACCAGGATTGAATCCGAACCAGCCGAGCCAGAGGATCAGCACGCCGAGTGCCGCCGAGGTCATGTTATGACCGGGGATCGGGTGAACTTTCCCATCGCGGAATTTGCCGATACGCGGACCGAGCACGATGACGCCCGCAAGCGCCGCCCAGCCGCCAACCGAATGCACCACCGTCGAGCCCGCGAAGTCGCGGAAATTATTCGATCCGAGGAAACCGCCACCCCAGATCCAGTGCCCCGAAATCGGGTAGATAAATGCGACGAGAATGAAGCTGAAGATCAGGAAAGCACCAAACTTGATCCGCTCGGCCACTGCGCCTGAGACGATTGTCGCAGCCGTGCCGGCGAATACCAGTTGGAAGAAAAACTTCGCCCAGAGCGGGACCGGCGTCCAGTTGATCGCGCTGTAAACACCCGTATAAACCGTCGTCGAAAAGGGATTCATCGCCGCAGCGGCTGCTCCCAGCGCGGGCGAATTGTCTGCGCCGCTGACGAACAGCAGCCCGGATGTACCAATGAAAGAAGTACCATCGCCAAACATGATTCCCCAGCCGATGACCCAGAAGGAGATCGTCGACGCCGCGAAAACGACAAAGTTTTTCGCCAGGATGTTGACGCAATTTTTCGACTGACACAGGCCGGACTCCACCAGCGCGAAACCCGCATTCATCCAGAACACGAGCATCGCGGTGACGAGCACCCACACCGTATCGAGACCAACGCGCAGACTGCTCAGTGCAGCGGGATCCAGCGCCGCCGGCGCCGCCGATGTTTGCGCAAACGCAGGAATCGCGGCGGCGAGCAGCGAGCCCACGCCGAGGATTTTCAACAGCCCAAACTTGGACCAGAATGATAGTTTCATTGGTGCTGGCGAAGGGTTATTTTTGGCAGACATAACAAGAGAGCCGTCATCGCGATGACCCCGGCCGGTTCAGCACGGCGCATGCCAAGGCCCGCTGTATTTCTGGAAGAACAGAAGCTAAGTTCGCTCCGTTTTTTCAGCGCGCACTCTCAGCTCGCCATCAGCCACGCTCACGCTCGGAGCCAGAAGTAGGTTGCGCGCACGCCGCGCAACTCGCCGCAGGTGAACGAACGTTGCGCAGCGAGCGCGCAACCTCCCTCGGAGTTACTGCGGCATCACCGTCTGAATATGCAGCTCTTTGAGCTGCCGCGGCGTCACGGGCGTCGGACTCTGCGCCATGAGATCCTGGCCTTTTTGCGTCTTGGGAAATGCAATCACGTCGCGGATACTCGTGGTGCCACAGAGCAGCGCAACCATGCGATCGAGACCGAACGCAATGCCTCCGTGCGGTGGCGCGCCATAGGTGAACGCTTTTAGCATGTAGCCGAAACGACTCTCCACGACGTCAGCCGGAATCTTCAGCACGTCTTCGAAGACTTTTTTCTGCAACGCCGGCTGGTGAATCCGGATCGACCCGCCGCCGAGTTCCATGCCGTTCAACACGACGTCGTAGTGCTGCCCGCGAACTTTTTTTGGATCGCTGTCGAGCAGCCCGGCATCTTCGGGAACAGGCGCAGTGAATGGATGGTGCGTCGCGACGTAGCGGTTCTCCACTTCGTCATGACTCATCAGCGGAAAATCGATGACCCAGAGAAATTTCCAGTCGTCGGGACGAATGGAAAGCTTGCCGCGTTTCTGCAGCAGCGCCGCCGCTTCCAGTCGGATACGCCCCAGGATCGCACACGCTTTTTCCCACGGCGCCGCCGCGAAAAACACCGCATCACCTTCGGCAATACCGAGGCGCGCTGTGAGCTCCGTTTTCTCCGCGTCAGAGAAAAATTTCACGATGGGCGATTTCCATTCGCCGCCCTCGACTTTGATAAACGCGAGCCCTTTTGCCCCGAGCGATTTTGCAATCTCCTCGAGGCTCTTGATCTCTCCCTGCGTCAAATCCGCGAGCCCTTTGGCGTTGAGCGCCTTGATGGCACCGCCTCCGGTGGCCGTCGACGCGAAGACTTTGAACCCCGACGTTTTGAATATCTCGGTGAAGTCCGCCAGCTCGAGCTCGAAGCGAACATCGGGCTTGTCGACCCCGTAGCGGTTCATCGCGTCGTGAAACGGCAGGCGCGGAAACGGCGTCGGCAGATCGACGTTCAATACATCCTTCCAGACTTTTTTCAGCATGCCTTCGAACAACGCGTAGATGCCTTCGCGATCGATGAACGAGGCTTCGACGTCCACTTGCGTAAACTCCATCTGGCGGTCAGCGCGCAAATCCTCGTCGCGGAAACAGCGGGCGATTTGGAAATATTTCTCCACGCCCGCCACCATGAGGATTTGTTTGAACTGCTGCGGCGATTGCGAAAGCGCATAGAATTGTCCGGGATGAATCCGCGACGGCACGAGGTACTCGCGCGCACCTTCGGGCGTGCTTTTGAACAGCGCGGGCGTCTCCACTTCGATGAACTCCTGCGAGTCGAAGTAGTCGCGAATCGATTTCGCCGTGCGATGGCGCACCTCGAGATTCTTCCGCATCTTCGGCCGGCGAAGGTCAAGATAGCGGTAGGTCAGTCGCAGATCTTCGTTCACCTTGTCACCACCGACATCGTCCAACGGGAACGGCGGCGTGTCGGAGATATTATAGATCTCCATCGCGCTCGCGACGACCTCGAGTTCGCCCGTCGGCAGCGCCGGATTCTCTGTGCCAGCTGGCCGGCGAACGACTTTGCCGCTGATCCCGATCACCGACTCGGGCTTCAGATGCTTGAGCTGCTCCCCGAGCTTGGCGTTCTCATGCGGCTCGAGCTGGATTTGCGTCACGCCTTTGCGATCGCGCAGATCGACGAAAATGATACCGCCTTGGTCGCGGATCGTATCGACCCAGCCGAGGAGCGAAACGGTTTCGCCGAGATTGGAGAGCGTGAGCTGAGCGCAGTGGTGGGTCCGGTGCATGCGTGGAAAAACGAAGTTTTCGAGCAAGCCAACGCTCCGGCCAAGGGGCAAGCACAACCCTTGTCAGCGTGCACGCGCCGCAAGATCTTTTGTTTTGGAATCGTATCTCGTCCGCTGCCAGCTTGCTGGCGCGATTGAAGCGCCGTCCACGGGCAGGATGCCCAATGGCGCAAAGATTTCGGTAAAGCGTCGCG
>DAITQE010000209.1:0-6467 GCA_036833235.1 Opitutus sp. | reverse complement strand
TGCCTGAGAGCGCGATCGCCAGCGGGTGCGTTGATTTTGTTCTTTCCCCCGAGGAAATCGCCCAAGAACTTGCCCGGATTGCTCGACCACGGAAGGCCACATCACAACAGATGTAGAATGAAGCTCACACTTCCTCCCATTACGTTGCAGCGCGAATTCGCCCGCCGCGTCACGGCGGTGGAGGCGCTGAAGACGGCGCAGCGCGCGTCGCTGGCGGAGCTGGACGCGCTCTTCGCCACCCTCCAGCACCGCGCCTTCCGGGGGGAATTGTAGGCTCGCGGTAGCGGCGGACGTTTGTTCATTTCGCGCGGTCCAGTTTTTGCCGTGCCCACTCCGCATCCCGACTTTCCGCGGTATTTTACCGTCCTTGCCAATCCCGCGCTTTTGACCGCGTGGTCGGGCGACGCGCTCCGGGCCGTGCTGCCACGCTGGGTCTCGCGGCCTTATCGACTCACCGGCGTTGGGGCACTCCTGTCCGGCGGCCGGTGGAATGTAATGAAACTCACTCCGGCAGTCTGCTTCAGCACCACGGTCGAAACCGCCAACGCCGAGGCGGAAGCTTGGGCGCGGCGCTACAATCTTCCCGTGTCGGCGTTGAAGCCTCAGACGAGATTCACGGCCCGACTCGAATTTCAATCGCTGCTCGATCTTACTGCGACAACGACCCTCACCGCACTTGGCATCAGCACGGCCGACCTTACCACCTGCGACTGGAAAGCGGAGCAGGATGCCGATCGCGAGAGCCTGACGCAAGCGGTCGGCCGGGCTGCTTTCGAACGGATGGCTGAGGGGCTCGTCGTGCCATCGGCGCGGTTCGCGGGAGGCGTCAACGTCGTCTTGTTCCCGAGCCACCGGCGCGACGGCAGCAGGGTCGTAGTCGCGGACGAGGCCAGCATCCCCTTCATGCACGGCTTGTGAGTCAACTCTGGCGCATGCAAATCTGCATGCAAATCTGCTGGACAGCGCGACGACGGTGAGGACAGTGGTCGCATGGCTGTAAAGGTAAGCGTTGGCCGCACGAAGTCCTCGACCAAGAAAAAGCACGCCGGCTACTCTAAAAAGAAGCGCCGGCTGAGTGCTTACGAAAAATACAAATCTGCGCAGACGACCGGACGGGGATTTCGAAAACACGCGCTTGGATTTACCGTGGCTGAGCCCCAGGCGCCCTATGGCACTCTGCCCTTGGGCAAGGCGACGGGCGGGCAAACCGGAGATCAGAAAAGGACTGACGCTAAATTCGTCCGCCGTGCTGCGTTTCAGCAGGAATCCAAACTTGCCGGCAAACTCATGAATGAGCTGGAAGCCGACACTGTCACGGCAGCGGACGTTAATACGCTTTGTGATCATTACGGTCTCCGCCGCGAAGAGCTCGGGCGATTGACGGGGTTTTCTCTGCGCGCGCTCGCCGATTGGGCGGCAGGCAAAGTGCCCAGCCAGCCTGCGCACCGGCGGCTCCGTGAAATCCGCCGCCTGCTCGATGCGCTGGCGGACTTGGTGGAGAAAGGTGCCATCACACCATGGCTGCACGAAAAGAACCCGGCCTTCGACAATCTCACTCCGCTGCAGGTGATCGAAACCGGCGAGATCGATCGCCTTTGGGCGATGGTGCACGAGCGTTAGGCCGGCGCATTGAGTTAGGTGGCTGGCAATGGTGTCGGAAGGCCCGGAAAACGACCAAGAGCTTGGCTTGGAAATCCGGGAACTGCTCCGCGCGGAGGTGGCGGCGATGAACGTGGATAATTTTGTAGTTCGCCCACAACGCCGGCTCGTTGAAAAATACACGCAAAAGGAATCGTGGCTGACTTTGAATGAAGTGGCGATGAGCGAACTTGCACAGAACGTCGCCGGACTACCCACTGAGCTTGATCCCGAGGATGAAGAGGCGAAACGATTCGACCTGCTGTTGCTCAACCTTCAGCTCGCCGTGCTTCGCTCTGAGCCGAGCTTCGAACGGCTCAGCAAACAGGTCATCGCGATTGCCGGCCTGCTGGAGGAGAAATCCGCCATTCCGATGGTGCAAAAGCAACTGGCGCATATTCAGGAAATCCAAACCGACGAATGGTGGCGGGACATCACTGTGGCCATGCTCGAGCAAACGCGAAAACGACTCCGTGAGTTGGTAAAGCTGATCGAACGGCGCCAGCGGAAGCCAATCTATACGGATTTTGAAGACGACTTGGGCGATGGCGTCGCCGTCGAATTGGCGGAGTTCACGTCCGCGGATGGGTTCGAGAAATTCCGCGAGAAAGCACGCGTGTTTTTGCGCGCGCACCAAAATCACCTGACGATCCAAAAACTCCGGCTGAACGAACCACTGACCGCCCTGGACTTGGCGGAGCTGGAGCGCATGGTCGGCGAAAGCGGTGTCGCAAAGCCCGAGCATTGGCAGGCAGCAAAAGCGGAGAGCGACGGCCTCGGCTTGTTTGTTCGGAGCCTTGTTGGACTCGATCGGGAAGCAGCAAAGAAAGCGCTCAACACGTTCACTGCGGGAAAAACGCTCACGGGAAACCAAATCGAGTTCGTCAACCTCGTCGTGGATCAGCTGACAGAGCGTGGCGTGGTTGATCCAAAGCTGCTCTACGAATCACCCTTCACGGACGTGAACCCACAAGGACCGGAAGGCGTTTTCAATTCGAATCAGGTCGACGAACTGATCGGATTGCTCGAACAGGTTCGGGCGCGAGCAGTCGTTTGAAAATCAGGCTCTGCCTTTTTCGGCGGCGGCTACTGAAACGCCAATCTACAAGGGGTGGAGAGCACGGTCTCCGCGTCAGCGACAACACGCTTTCCCGCTCCATTCCAGCCTTGAAGCGTGCTCAACCTGAGGGTGCCATCGATCAAACTGACCACGACATCCATGGCTCACTTTGACTACGACCTTTTGATCATCGGCGGAGGTCCCGCCGGAAGCTGCGCCGCCGCCTTCGCGCGCAAGAATAACCTGCGGACCGTTCTCGTGGAAAAAAGCGTCTTCCCGCGTTTTCACATCGGCGAATCGTTGCTGCCGATGGTGAATCGCATCCTGCAGGAAACGGGCGTGTGGCCGAAAATCGAAGCCGCCGGCTTCGTGCCGAAATACGGGGCTGAGTTTCACACCGCCGACGGAGAGGTCGAGAAAACCGTCGTGTTTAGCGATAGCCTCGTACCCGGTCTCGATAGCACCTACCAAGTCGAACGCGCCCGCTTTGATAGCCTGTTGCTCGATCACGCCCGCGAGCTTGGCACTGAAATCCGGATACAGACCTCCGTCCGTTCGGTTGTGGACGCCGACGGTGGTCATCGTGTTACGCTCGCCGACGCGACCGGCGAACAAACCATTTCAGTCCTGTGGGTGATCGATTCGACAGGGCGCGATCCATCGCTGATGACCGATCTGAAGCGCGCGCTGGATGCCTCTCCGTTTCCGAAGCGAATGGCCATCTACAATCATTTTCACGATGTGATCCGCGCCCCTGGAAAAGACGGCGGCAACATCATCGTCGTAAGAATCGACGACGGCTGGTTCTGGCTCATCCCGCTCGACGAGCAGCGCACGTCCGTTGGCCTGGTCACAACCGTCGACGCATTCCGGAATGCCCAAGTCACGCCCGACGCCTATTTCAACCAGGCCATCGCGAATTCCGCCAAACTGCGCCAGCTGCTCTCCGCCGCCAAACCGACGATGTCGTTCCAAGTCACCAGCGACTACAGCTATTTCCGAACAAAACTCGCGACGGACCGACTGATCCTCGCTGGCGACGCGGCGGGATTCTTCGATCCTGTTTTCTCGTCAGGAGTCTATATGGCGGGCTTGTCTGCGAAGAAAGCGGTCGAACTCATCGCGCGGGCCCACGCCGCCGGCCGCCGCCTTACGCCCACGGAACAACGCGGCTACACGCGAGAGATAAAACGCCACGCCGCGGTTTTTCAAAAACTCATCGCAGTGTTTTACGACAACGATTCGTTCGACGTTTTCATGTGCCAGCGCGTCCCGAAAATTTTTTCCGGAGGGCTGACCAGTATCGTCGCGGGTCATGCCGAACTAACGTGGCCGCTCTGGTGGCGCTTCAACGTTTTCCTGTTCATCTGTCGTGTCCAGAAGCACTGGAAGCTCGTAAAACCCGAGCATCTGCGCCCCTTGAAACTCGCTAAGGTCTGAGTAGCGCAGGCATCCTGCCTGCCTTCCGTACAGATGCAGGCTGGAGGCCCGCGCTACTCCACAGCACCGCTGTTTCCTAGCAGTCGATGCGCCCGCTCGCGAAACTCACGCGTTTTTGTAGGCCGTCCGCTTGCGGACGCTTCTCCGCTCGCGAGCGAGCGGCCTACATCGAACTTCAACTGCATCGATCCAGCTCTACACCTCCTCAGTAAATCCCGCGGCCATCGACCAATCGACCATCACTATTGAAGACGATCGTCTGCTTCACAAAACGGCTGCTCCAAAAAACCCATCGATCACTATCGGCCGAAACCGTCTCGTGAGCCGGCGGATAACCGCGCGCCATCAACACCTGCTCCTTCGTCATGCCCTTGCGCATATCGCCGCTGCGAATCGATGCAGCGAGTTCAGCGGGCAGCCGGTCAAGCGGCGTTTGGACCTCGGCGAACAACGTGCTGGCCAGCTCGTCGATCGATTTCCGGGTGTACTTGTCAACGTTTTCAATCGTCAGGTGATCGCCGGTATCCGTACGCCTCAATGTGATCGTCTTACCCAAGATCGCCTCGATCCTAACCGGCGTGTTGATCGGCACCACGGTCCCTCGCGCGTAATTCGTGCCCACGTATTTACCGTCTTCGAAATGCATCGTGCTCCGAAGAAAATAGTCTTTTCCCGCGATGGGATTGATCATGGGCGGCGCAATGGTTGGGAATTCTTCATTGAAAAAGGCCGCAGACGAAGATTCGGCCGGTGCCGGCTCGGTGGCGGAGCCAGTCGCCTCACCCTTCGCACCGTGCTGAGCTGCGATCATTTTCTGGATGACGGTTTCGCTTACGCCCGCTTTCTTGAGCGAAATCAGCGCATCCGTGCTCGTGTCGTAATCAGCGGGCTCTTTGCCAATGGACAGCAAGATGGTGTCGTCGGAGAAGTCAGCCTCCTTCATCTTGATGACATCGGTATTGTTCATACCGAACATCGACGTGCACGTGGCAGCCGCAAAGGCGGCGAACAAACAGAGGCGTGAATTACACATTGGAATAATGAGGTTGGATGGGACAGATTGCTCGGGATTTAGGTCGGAAAAATCCTCGCAGACGGCAATTCCGAACATTTGCGGTTGCCGCGGTGACCGGGCGATCTTTGATCCAGTCAGCTCTCGTGGAAAACACCAACCCTACCCCTTGGGACGTCATTATTGTTGGCGGAGCTTTGTCGGGCGGCGCGACCGCGTGCCTGCTGCGGCGGCGCAATCCCAAGCTGCGCGTCCTCATCCTCGAGCGCTCCGAACAACTCAAGCGCCGGGTCGGCGAATCCACGGTCGAAATCAGCGCTTATTTTCTCGGTCGGGTGTTGGGGTTAACGGAGCACTTGATCCAAGAACACATTCCAAAGCAGGGCATGCGGTTCTGGTTCGCCAACGACCACGCCAAGGCACTCGACCAATGCAGCGAAACCGGACCGCGTTACAATGTCCGCCTTCCTGGTTATCAGGTTGATCGCGCCGTGCTCGACGAACACGTCCTCGCCAACGCCGTGTCTGAAGGCACTGTCCTCTATCGTCCGGTGCGGGTGAAAAAAATCACCTTGGTTCCGGGTGGTGCTCAAGTCGTGGACTGGGAAAACGCCAACGGTGAGCACCAGACTACGAGCGCGCGCTGGGTAGTGGACGCATCCGGCGTCGCCGCTCTCCTCGCCCGCCAGGAAGGCTGGCAAAAGCCCAACCCCGCCCATCCCACTGCGACTTGCTGGAGCCGCTGGTCCGGCGTGCGTTCACTGGATGACCGCATGCTGTCGACAAAATATCCGGCTTGGTTCAACCGCGTGAAAGCACTGCGATCGACCGCGACGAACCACATTACGGGCTACGGTTGGTGGGCTTGGTTTATCCCGCTCAAAGGCGGCGATGTCAGCGTGGGCGTGGTTTACGATCAACGCATCACCGAACTTCCGCCGGGACCAAACCTGGCGGAGCGACTGCGCACGATGCTCAATACCCACCCCGTTGCGCGCGAATTGCTGGCCGACGCGACGTGGCAGGAGGGCGACGTTCACTTCCGCCGCAATCTCGCCTACTCCAGCACGACATTTGCGACCGACGGTGCCGTGCTCGTCGGCGACGCCGCGGGATTTATCGATCCGTTCTACTCGCCCGGGATGGACTGGATCTCGTTTTCCACCAGTGCTGCGGTGGCCCTCATCGACGCAAGCTTTCGCGGCAAGCCAGTTGCGCCGCGCGTCGCCCAGCACAACGCGAATTTTCTACTCAGCTATGACCGGTGGTTCCGTGCGCTGTATCTCGACAAGTACTACTACATGGGCGACTATGAGC
>DAITQE010000208.1:0-6501 GCA_036833235.1 Opitutus sp. | reverse complement strand
CAATCATAGAGCACGCGAGCAAGCCAGCGCGCGATTCGCAGGTCAGCGAGTAATTTTTCCTGCAGGTTCTCGCCATAAATCCGCTTCACTTCCCGCTCTTCGAATTTTCCTTGGACGATCGCGCGCGCAGCGAGTTGCCCGCTGAGAATTCCCGCCGTGATTCCTTCTGCAGTGATTGGATCAGCGAGTCCCGCCGCATCGCCGACGAAGAGCACGCGCGGCGCAGCAAACATTCCGGCGCGCGGACGGCACGGGATAATGTAGCCGTGCCGCTCCTCGTGCAGTGGCGTTCGAATTCCGAGGTGATCGAGATACTTTCGATAATACTCGGGCAGGTTCGCCGCGCCGCGTCGCGTCGTCAGCACACCGATCGAGAGATGATCGCGTTTCGGAAACACCCACGCGTAGCCCGCAGGTACGAAGCCAAAATCGAAGCGCGCGGTTTTCATCAGCGCTTCCATCTCAGCAGGCGCAAGCGTGACCTCACACTCCAGCGCGGGCACGACAGCGCGCAATTCCGGACGGCCCGTTTTGCGCGCAACGACGCTCGCCGCACCGTCAGCCGCAATCACGAAACGCGCGCGGATCTCGCCCGCGCTCGTGGCCAGCCGCACATCGTCGCCAGCCGGCGTGATATCGAGCACCGTAATCCCGGCGAACAGGCGTGCGCCACCTTCCAGGGCGGCCTGCGTGACCAAGTGATCGAAGCGGTCGCGCATCACCATCGAAATGATCGGGCGGTCGCGACGGCAGATGAAACGAAGTCCTAGCGCGTGGTGAACAAGCTCGGCGGCGTGACATTCGCGTTCCACCACAGAGCGAATATCAATTGGCAGCAATGCGGCAGCGCGACTCAGCACGCCACCACCACACGTTTTATAGCGCGGCGGAATCGCCTTCTCTATGATTCCCACCCGCAGACCGTTTCCATTCAGAGCAAGTGCTGATGCCGCACCCGCCGGACCCGCGCCGACAATAGCGACGTCGAGTTCGATAAATGTTTTCGAAGCAGGAGTAGCAGCTGAAGCCGATTGAATCACGCCGCTCTTGTTGGTGGGATCACGCCGCGATGTCAGCGCAATCCCGGTGAATTTAAAACGAGACTCTCCTTTCAGCTCCGGACTCTCAACTCAGCCAAAAAGACTTTGCATGTAGTTATCCAGATCCAGCGATGTCGGCCGGCTGATCACCACTCCTTCGGCCTTGAAATTAATCATGATGTCGGCCTACACCGGCACCGGCGTACCATTGACGCGCGCCGGCGTAATCTTCCAGCGCTTTAACGCGTCCGCACACGGGCGGACCAGCCCGGGGTGCGTGTATCCAAGAACCAGGTAATCGGTAAGTTTGCCCTCCGCGCTGATCTCGACGCCAAAGATGACCGATCCTTCCGTCACTCCGTCCATCTGCATGGAAGCGGCGTACTGCGGATCAACGGTTACTTCGATTTTGAATGGTTCGACCCCGGCGGACAGCCGCGCAGTCGCGACGACCCCGAGTGCAAGTAACGCTGGAATTTTCAGGAGTGTATTCATGGTGAAACGGGCTCATTGAGCAAAACACCCGTCCAGTTCCGCTCCCTTCAGAGATCTCGCGTGTAGAATAGTGCCGAATCCAACAAGCTACAGGCAAACTCACTCTGGGCACCTCGCTTACGGCGGATGGACAAATCCGCGTGAGTCGCTTAGCAACTGCCGGTGTGACAACGAAAGGCGATCCGCGCGCGAAAGTGGACATCGCTCAGCTCAGCGGCAAATGGACACGAATGCGAAACAGCTCGGATGTGTCGTGACTACCTTTCCCCGCAATTTCGCGCGTTGCTCCGTTTGGCTGCACTTCGTCTGTTTCGCGGGCTCGCCCGCTCTGATGGCCGCGCCTGCCGACTGGGCGCCTGTGCTCAACACCACAGCTGCGTGGAATAGCAATGCGCCCAACGCGGACCGCCCGGTGGATGTCATCGGCGCGTTGCAAATTCACGCAGAACTGACTGCCAGCCGCCGTCTTTCCCTCGGGCGCGATGATGCGCTGTTTCTCGGCGGCCAACTCGGCGCGGAATCGTGGCCGCGCTTCGATGGTCTTGACCGCGCCGCGCTCGGCCCACGGTTCGCGTGGCAGCACAAATTTGGTCTCGGTGCATTGGCGCCGGTTTTCCGAGTCGATGTCGGCGCCGATGGCGTGGCTGCGCGCGAATCGGATCGCGCCGGATTCGCCGCCAGCGCACTCCTCTCCTGGCGGCAGCGGTTCGAAGACAACACCCGCGTGGCGCTCACCTATGAATTTGCGCGCCACGACGCGCGCGCCACGGTCTTCGACCGCACCGGCGGCGAGGCCGCACTCGAAGTCGCCCGCACCTTGGATGAACGCTGGGAACTCGTCGTCACCGCTCGGTGGCGCGAAGGCGACGTGCTCTCCTACGCCACACCGCCCCGGCCCGACCTTGTGGAACTCGCGAGAGTCCGCGCGACGGTGAACACGTTTGGTCAACCGCGGGTCGCCTACTCGCTCGACGCGCGAACCCTCGGCGGCTCCCTCGCCTTGTCTCGCAGTTTGAACGAAATGACTTCGCTCACGTTCGCCTACGACTACCGCCGCACCACGCGCAGCGAGCTGGGTTATGTGAACCATCTTGTCTCGGTGGTCTTGACCCGCCAGTTCTAGCGGCGTGACGCGCGTCTCCGCCCTTGCCCGTCTGATCCCGCTCACGCTCGCGCTGGGCAGGCTGCACGCCAGCCCCGTCGAGTTCACCCTTACTGACGCGAAGGGCCAGTCTGTTGCCGATGCCGTCGTCTCGCTTTTGCCGCTCGATCACCTCGACGCTGCTTCGAGACTCCCGACGGTTTCCCCAAGGTTGGATGCGCCCGCGCCTCCGGTGGAAATCGTCCAGCAGGACCGTGAGTTTTTGCCGTTTGTTACGCCGATTCTTGCTGGCACCACCGTGACTTTTCCGAATCGCGACACGGTGCAGCACCACATCTATTCGCTCTCGAAGCCAAAAAAATTCGAGTTACCGCTCTATCGGCCAGGCGACGCACGGACCGTGGTTTTCGACCGGCCGGGCGTCGTCGTGCTCGGCTGCAACATTCATGACTGGATGAACGCGTATCTCGTCGTGCTGGAGACTCCCTGGTTCGCGAAAACCGGCCACGACGGCAGCGCTATCATCACCGGTGCCCCATCGGGTCGTTACCGCGCCGAAATCTGGCACCCGCGGCTCGCGAAAATCGAAACCCGTGAGATCGCGCTTGGCGACGACGCGACCCCAGTCGCGATTCATGTTAAGCTCGCGCTCAAACCGGACCGCCGCATCCGTCGCGCGCCAAACGCCGCCATGGGCAATTACAAATAGCGCCGGTTCGCCGCCGCCCATGTTTCGCTTCCGTCATTTCAGCATCCGCCTGCTTGCGATGTTACTGACCCTGCTGTTCGCAGTGATGGCCATCACCTACGTGCTCGTTTCCCGCGCCAATGAACAAAACGCCCTCGCCCACAGCGTGGCCAATCTCGGGATCGGCGGGCGCGTTTACGACAACGCCGTGCAGCAACGCATCGAGTCGCTTGTCGCCAGCGCCAGCGTGATGACCGGGGATTACGCCATCCGGCAGATCTTGCTCAAGGAACAGCCGGATCGAGAGACGCTGAATTCCAGCCTGCAAAGCTACACCGAGCGCGTCGGCGCACCCGTCGTGGCCCTGTTCGATCCCGACGGGCAGATGTTGGCGAGCAGCGAAGAAAACATGGCCCCGGAAAACCGCGGCCCGTTCGAGTATCTAATCCAACTGGCCACGCGGGACGACAAGAGCTTCGTCAGCGGCTTTTCCTACCAGGACAAAAAACTTCACGCGCTCGTCGTGGTTCCGCTCTACGCTCCTTTTCCCAACATTGCCGATTGGTTCGGTCTGGCCTTCCCCATCGATGCCGCCTTCGCGGCGAAGATCAAGGACACCGCACGGCTGGAGGTCACGTTTGTATCCACGAAGGAACCCGCCCATCCCCGCGTGCTTGCCACCACGCTGTCCGAATCGGATGCCCGGCTGGTTGCACAGGCTGCGGTCACGGACGTCCGCTCCAGCCCTTGGATCACGGTGCTGGACTTGCCGAACGAACGCTATGTCACGCAATTCAAGCCGCAAGAAATGCTCGGCGAGAACCCCGTGACCGTTGTCCTGCAACGCCCGTTGAGCGCCGAACTGGCGGCCGCGGGAGAACTTGAAAAACATCTTTTGATCATCTCCATCGCCGCCCTCGCCGCCGCGATGGTCGTCGCATTCTGGATCGCCCGCGACATCAGCCGTCCCGTATTGGCGCTGGCAAGACAGACCAGGCTTATCGCCAGTGGCGACTACGCGGCACGCCTCACCCTCGACCGCGACGATGAACTGGGACAGCTCGCCACCTCGTTCAACGCGATGAGTGCCGGCCTCGCCGAACGCGATCGTGTGCGTGATCTGCTCGATAAAAATGTTTCGCCCGAAATCGCCGCTCAGCTCATGCGCGACGGAGCGACTCTCGGCGGCGAGGAACGCGAGGTCACCATTCTCTTCGCCGACCTGCGCGGTTTCGCCACCCTCAGTGAACAGCTCACCCCGCCGGACCTGCTCACGCTGCTCAACCGCTATCTCGATCGGATGAGCGCCGAAATTGAGCGCCAGGGTGGAGTCATCGACAAATACATCGGCGATGCGCTCATGGCTCTCTTCGGAGCTCCGGTCGCCCAAAGCGACGCCGCTTGTCGCGCCCTCACCGCGGCGCTTGCGATGGAACAGGCCCTCGCGGCGCTCAACGCCGAGTTCGCCGCCGAAGGACGCCCGACCCTCGTCCTCGGGATCGGCATCGGCATCAACACGGCGCGAGTCGTCGCCGGCAACATTGGCTCTCACCGCCGGCTCAACTACTCCGTGGTCGGCGATGGCGTGAACGTCGCGGCGCGTCTCCAGTCGCTCACCCGCGTCCCCGAATATCGCACCAACATCATCGTCAGTGCCGCAACCGTGAACGCCGCCCACGGAAATTTTTCCATGCGCGCCCTCGGCGTGGCCGCCGTCAAAGGCCGCGCCGAGCCGGTCGAAATCTTTTCACCGCACGAGGACCAGGGTCTTGGAACTCGAGACTCGTTGTGAACAGGTCAAGTCCTTCGAGCAGTGCTCAGGCAAATGAGGAAGCTGGAATCGCCGTTGAGTGAGTGAACGCGATCCTTGGATTTATCCTCAATGGATTCATTTCGTGCGCTTCGTCTCTTTCGTCGTTAACTCCGATTGCATGAAGCCGGTTCAGTCGACACTCTCTTAGTGACCATGAAATTCACGCCCGCCAAACCGCCGCTGACCGGCGAAACGCTCGACTCGCTCGCCGCGCGTCTGGCGGAGCGTGGCGAACCGGCGTTTCGCGCCAAACAGATTCTCGACTGGCTCTATAAGAAGCGTGTCCGCTCTTGGGACGAGATGACTAATCTCTCGAAACCGCTTCGCAGTTGGCTGGCGGAAACGTTCGATCTCCTTCCCGCCGAGCTTGTGCTCAACAAGCAATCCGAGGATGTTACCGACAAGCTCCTCCTCGAACTGCGCGACCGCTCGCTCATCGAAACCGTCATCATTCGCGTGCCCCAGGAAGGCGTCGGCCTCGATCTCTCGCGCAAGACGATTTGCATTTCGACGCAGGTCGGTTGCGCAATGGCGTGCGTGTTCTGCGCCAGCGGACTCGCCGGCTTGAAGCGCGATCTTTCCGCCGGTGAGATCGTCGCGCAGTTGCTCCAAGTCTGCTATCGCGAAGATGCCCGCACCCCGCGCGCTCACATGGAACTGGCTTCGTTCGACAACATCGTCGTCATGGGCATGGGCGAACCGCTCGCCAACTACGACGCGCTCATCCGCGCGCTCACGATTCTCAACGCCGACTGGGGCCTCGGTTTCGGCGCCCGCCGAATCACGATTTCAACCAGCGGCCTGGTTCCGAAAATTCTTAAACTCGCCGAGGAGCCGCTCGGTTTTCGCCTCGCGGTTTCGCTTCACGGAGCGACCGACGAGGTTCGCGAAAAAATCATGCCGGTGAACAAAGCGTTCCCGTTGGCGAAACTCCTGCCGGCCGTGAAAACGTTTTCCGAAAAACACGGCCGGATGATTACGCTCGAGTTCATCCTTATCGAGGAGATCAACGACTCGCTCGAACAAGCTCAGAAACTTCGCGACATCGCCCTCGATCTTCATGCTCACGTAAACCTGATCCCGTACAACACGGTTGAAGGTCTCCCGTGGAAACGGCCTTCGATCACGCGGCAGGAACGCTTCGCCGACATTCTCCGCGACGCGCGTATTTCGGTCACGTTACGTCGGGAAAAAGGCCACGAGATCGACGCCGCGTGCGGCCAGCTCCGACTCAAAACGGAAAAAGACCGCGAACTCGCGGCCGTTTAGTCTGCCACATCTCATTCGCATTCGCGATCTCGCGTGTTCTGCTTCTCGTCGTCAGCCACGGTCTTTCGTTTTGATGGCGCAATCCGTTACGTGG
>DAITQE010000207.1:0-6539 GCA_036833235.1 Opitutus sp. | reverse complement strand
GAAGCAGACTGGTGTTGAACCGTGCCATGCGAACGGCGATGGCGTTCAAATCGTCGGCGACCCGACCTTCGAGGCCTGTCCAGTCGGATGGCAGGCGGGCGGAAAAATCGCCATCGCGAATGGCACCCAAGACTGCGACTAACTGTTTGGTGAAATTGTCGGGAGCAACCTCGGCCATTCGAGTGCCGTTGATCGGCAGCTTCATCTTACTTTTCATAAGTTCGATCGCTTGGAAACGTGTTCAATAAACCACAAAAGTCTTAGCAGGGGCTTCACTACGGCCTTTCGTTTTGATGGCGCAATCCGTTAGGTGGTAGGCCGCGAGCTTGCTCGCGCTTCAATCGCGCCAGCAAGCTGGCAGCCTACAAGATACGATTCCAAAACAAAAGACCTTGGGGGCTTCACTACAGAGGTGTCTGTCTGGGAGAAGAAGACGGACGGATTGCCAGACATTCAGCCATTCGCAAGCAGTCCTTGGACAATTGCAGCAGCAAGCAGCAACTCGATCGCTGACGACGCATCTTGAAAGCTGGCATACGCACGAGTGGACGAGGGCAATTATCCGCGGGGACACAGTGTATGTGACCTGGGTTCGGTTCCGAGCTTAAGAGAAATTATGACGGGTTTTTGCTGATCGGCGTCTGGGGCATACTACGGTTATGCCGGGCGCGTGAGCCGGCGGTGGAGGACGGCAACCGCGTCAGGTTGGGAGCCGCTCGCTTTTTTTGGTGACTCTTGAGCGTGCCCCAGTCGCCTCGCTCTGCTCATCACCCATCCCGGCAGCGAATCTCTGCTTCAAGCGGCGTCCCGCCAGAGAGCCTTGCCGCCGCGCGTGAAGCCGGTTTGCGCTACGTATCCGACGACTCGCCCGGAATTCGCCGGGTGCAATCAGCTCATGCGACGCGTTACATTTCGCCTGACGGACGCACCATCAACGACCCGGAAACGAAGGCGCGGATCAAGCGGCTGGCGATTCCCCCGGCATGGACGGACGTTTGGATCTCGCCCGTTGCGAACGGGCATATCCAGGCGACCGGTCGAGATGATCGCGGTCGAAAACAATACCGGTATCATCCCGACTGGGTCGCCGTTCGCGATGGAGCCAAATTTGAACGGGTACTCGCTTTCGGGCGTGCACTACCACGCATACGGAAGAGGGTGGCGCGCGATCTCCGTCGCCGGAACCTTGACCAAGCAAAGGTTCTGGCAGCGATGGTTCGACTGTTGGAAACCACTCTGGTCCGGATCGGTAACGAGGAGTACGCGAAGCAGAACCACTCGTTCGGATTGAGCACGATGCGCGACCGTCATGCGAAGATTCGAAGCGGTACGCTACACTTCGAGTTTCGAGGCAAGGGCGGCAAACGTCACGAAATCGATCTGCGCGATCCACGGCTCGCGAAGATCGTCCGACAGACTCAAGAGTTGCCCGGTCAGGATTTATTCCAATACCTCGACGATGACGGGCAGCCGCAGAAGATCGGTTCAGCCGACGTGAACGCCTATTTGCGGGAGTGCGCCGGGGAAGAATTTTCCGCGAAGGATTTCCGGACATGGGCCGGCACGGTTCTGGCCGCGCTTGCCTTGCGGGAAGCCGAAGCATTTTCGACCAAGGCACAGGCGAAAACGAATCTCGTCCGAGCGATCGAGTACGTTGCTCAACGGTTGGGGAACACCGCCGCTGTATGCAAAAAATGCTACATCCATCCGATGATCCTGGAGAGCTATCTCGACGGCGTGACGCTCGAGCGATCGCACGCGAAATCGACAGGCGCACCAAATGGAGGATTGACCGCGCCGACTGCGGAAGAGAAAGCGGTCTTGAAGTTTCTGCAACGCCGGTTGCCAACGATGGCGGAGCGTCTCGCTGCGTCAATCAAAGCAGAGAAAAAGAAGCGGCGCGGCACGAAGGGGTAATAGCTGCGAGCGTGACGCGGCAAGCGCGCAATCTACACCGACCCGCCAAACCGAATGGTTGTCGTTTCACGCAATGTGGTGAGTGAGCGCCCGAGATCGGGGCACAAAAAAAAGCGAGCCGAAGCTCGCTCGATCCTGATTCCTTCGTCGCTTAAAGATCCGCGACGGCCTCAAGCTGGTCGGCGACGCGACCCACGATGCGGTGGGCGGCGAACAGCTGACCAAATTCCTGCAGCTGCGATCCAAATCCACCGGCGGTATTTTCCGCTGACGCTTCTTCGGTCTTTGGGAAGACGACTACATTGTCCTGCCGTCCTGCCGTCTCGGTTTGCCGAACCGGCGTCAGGGCCGGAACCGGGAAACGAATGATATTTGGCGAGACGTTCATGACCGGGAAGGCTCGGGCAGCATGGGAAACACCCTAGACAAGTCAATCTTCTGTGAAGTTTCCCTCGATAGGTGCAGTTAATTGTCTAAGCCAGCGTTGTTTCAGTTGTTGGATCGAAAAAATGGGCCTGATTGAGGTCGAGCGTGACTTTGACCTTCTGGTTCACTTCGAAGCGATCGGTCGGACGCACCCGGGCAATGAACGAGGTGGCACCCGTATCCAGATAGAGGTACGTTTCGGCGCCCATCGGTTCGGAGACTTCCACCTTCACCTCGATCGTACGGCCGGGATCCGGCGTGGTTACTGTCAGAGAATCCTGCACGTTTTCCGGGCGAATCCCGAAGATCAGCGGTTTGTCGATGTAAGCGGACGCCTTGCTCGACAGCGCTTCCGGCAAAACGACGGAGATGGCCGATGGCGTCGGGTTGGTTTCCACAAACGAGAGGGAATTGCCGGAGCGGCGGATCGTGCCTTTGAAAAAATTCATGGGCGGTGAACCAATGAAGCCGGCGACGAAAAGATTCGCGGGATGATTATACAGCGTGAGCGGCTCCGCGACTTGCATGATGACGCCGTCTTTCATCACGCAGATCCGGTCGCCCATGGTCATGGCCTCCACCTGATCGTGCGTCACATAAATCATCGTGGCTCCGAGCCGCGCGTGGAGCTTGGAAATTTCAGTGCGGGTTGAGACGCGCATCTTCGCGTCGAGGTTCGAGAGCGGTTCGTCGAACAGAAACACCTTCGGTTTTCGTACGATCGCGCGACCCACCGCGACGCGCTGGCGTTGTCCGCCGGACAGTGCCTTCGGCTTGCGGTCGAGGTACGGTTCAAGGCCAAGCATCACCGCGGCCTCATGGACGCGCGCTTCGATTTCGGCTTTGGGAAACTTTCGCAGCTTCAACCCGAACGCCATGTTCTCATAGACCGACATGTGCGGGTACAGCGCGTAATTTTGAAAGACCATGGCAATGTCCCGATCTTTCGGGAGCACATTGTTCACAACCTTGCCGTCGATCGCGATGGTGCCGTCGGAGATTTCTTCGAGTCCGGCGATCATGCGCAGCGTGGTCGATTTCCCACAGCCGGAGGGGCCAACGAGGACCATGAATTCGCGATCTTCGATGGTGAGATTGATCCCTTTTACCGCAGTGACGCCCGGCCCGTTTTTTTCCGGGTAAGTTTTGACGAGGTTTTCGATGCGGACTTTGGCCATGGGGTTATCCTTTGACGGCTCCGGAGTTGAGGCCGGAAATGGATTCTTTTTGGAGGATTAAAAAAAGACAGGAGATCGGCGCAATCGAACAGAGTGTGCTGGCCATGACGAGTCTGTAGTCAGCCTCAAATGCCCGTTAAGTGGATTAGAGAATGAGCCGCGCCCCACAAAGTTGTTCCACGCACAAAAAACAGGGGCAGATAAGCGACGGCTAGAGTCTTTGAAACGAAACTCGTTGTGAACAGGTGAAGTTTTCCCAGATGCGTCCGACGGCTTTACGGAGAACGGAACTCCTGCTCCGTTTGTCAAAACGGACGAGGACGTCCGTTCTCCATAGACGGTCGGAGCCTGCGCGTTGCTGATGGTCTAATTTCCGACTTGCGCGACATGACGAGATTCCGTTGGGCAACCGCCTAGGTCTGCTCAGTATATGTAGAACATCTCCTGCAACGCGCGTGGGTCGTGCGTGCGAGTGAGCGCAAGCATGAGCAGGACCCGCGCTTTTTGCGGGTTGAGTTCGTCCGCCGCAATGAAGCCGAGCCGATCGTCGTCCACCTCGATATTGCGCTCGACGACTCCACCGCCAGTGCGCGAACTCCGCACGACCGCGATGCCTGCTCGCGCTGCGTCTGCGGCCGCCGCGAGCGATCGAGAATGGAGATTTCCATCTCCTACACCGGCGATCACCAAACCGCGAGCGCCAGACTGAACCGCGGCGGCGATCAGCTCGCGGCCCATTCCGGCATGCGCATAAATGATGTCGACGCGAGGCAACACCGTAAGTCCCTCGATCGAAAATTCACTCGTCATGGTGTGGCGACGAACAGGAGGCGCGTAAAGATGGAGCCGTCCCGCGTTGACTACGCCGGCAAGTCCGCGGTGCGTTGCACGGAAGGTGCCGACCAGGGTTGTATTGGTCTTGGCGACTTCGCGTGCGAAATGAACCTCATCGTTGGCCACCACGAGAACGCCACGTCCCCTCGCGTGAAAATGGGCGGCGACGGCGATCGCATTATAAAGATTCATCGGTCCGTCGGCGCTGATCGCGGTGGCTGGACGCATCGCTCCGACGAGCACAATCGGTTTTTCAGAGTGAACCACCAAGTTGAGGAAGAACGCGGTTTCTTCCATTGTGTCGGTCCCGTGCGTGATCACCACACCCGCGAGCCCGGGATCGTCAAGTGCCGCTTGGGTGCGCGCTGCTAGCTTCAACCAGACGGCTTCGTCCATGTCCTGGCTGCCAATGGCGGCGACTTGTTCCACTTCGAGATCAGCGAGTGCGGTCAGCTGCGGAACGGCGGCGATGAGTGCCTCGATCGAAAAGGCCGCCGCTTGATATCCCCGGCCGGAAACATCGGTTTGGGCTCCGGCAATGGTGCCGCCTGTAGCCAGCACACGCACGCGCACACGCACACCGGAGAATTCATTTGGTTGCACGGTAGCATCCATCGTTTCTCCAGCCTGCACGGCCGCCTTCGCGATGAAAACACCCAAACTGCGTACTGTCGCCGCGGCCCGGCTTCACGGACGTATCTCTTGCCCCAGCATTCGTCGCTGCGGCGAGGGGAGCCCATGGGTTTTCGGGTTACCGTTGCAACCGACGTTTTTCGTAGGCCGCGAGCTTGCTCGCGCTTCAATCGCGCCAGCAAACTGACAGCCAACACTTGCGCAAAACCACTCCGTGAAACCGTGAGGGAGAGGCGCGCACTGGCTAAGGTCGTGCTGGACAAATCCCCGTCGATTTGATTTTTCTAGCGGAGTCACATCCACATGAACGCCTCGGTTCTTATGTTCGCCGCGATTATGATTCGCCCCTTCTCAGGGCGGCGGCGCGTGGCTGTGTAAACTCAACGTAGTTCAACCACTCTCTTCCAAAGCCCTGAGCATATCGCTCAGGGCTTTTTTATTTTTCACATGAAAACGCCCACCCTGACACTCGCAGACGTCCAAGCCGCGCGCAGCCGCCTCACCGGCAGCCTGCGTTGCACACCGTGCCATGTGGCACCCGTCATTTCCGAGATCACAGGCATGCGCGTGTGGCTAAAACGCGACGACCTCCAGCGCACCGGCTCCTTCAAGGAACGTGGTGCGCGGCACGCGTTGCTCTGCCTGACCGAAGCCGAGAGCGCGCGCGGCGTGGTCGCAGCTTCGGCGGGTAACCACGCGCTCGGTCTGGCGTTTCATGGCGGCGCGCTGGGCGTGAACGTCACCGTCGTGATGCCTGTAAATGCGTCACCGGTGAAAATCGCTCGCTGTCGCGGACTCGGCGCCGACGTGGTGCTGCACGGCGAAAAATTTGAACAGGCCCAAGCGTTTGCCTCCGAGCTTTCCATCCGCACAGGAGCGACACACGTGCATCCGTTTGACGATGTTCACGTCATTGCGGGGCAGGGGACAATGGCGCTGGAGATTCTGGAGCAGGTGCCGACGATCGATACGCTTGTCGTTCCCGTTGGCGGGGGTGGTTTGCTGGCGGGAAGCATCATCGCGGTGAAAGCATTGCGCCCGGGCGTGCGGGTTATCGCAGTTGAACCAGAGAACGCCGCGGGATTTCTCGCCGCGTGTATCAATGGATCGACCTGCACGGCTCCGCTTGCGCCTACGCTGGCCGACGGCCTCGCGGTGGCGCGCGTTGGGCAGAACACGTTTGCGATCGCTGCTCCGCTGATCGACGACGTGGTAACCGTCAGCGAAGACGAACTCGCGTGGGCGATGAACGTGCTCGCGCGGCGCGAAGGAATTGTCGCGGAAGGTGCCGGTGCGGCGGCGGTCGCGGCGGTACTCGCCGGGAAAATCGGTGGCCGCACCCTCGTGCTGCCGATCGGAGGTAGGAACGTGGACGCGCGGTTGCATGAACGCGTTCTCCATGGTGAACCGGCAGTCCACCCGCGCATCCTACATGCGGCGTAATCCGGCGAGAACGAAGAACGAATAAGAGAACGAGACCGAGTCCAGCCCTCGCAGCGCGACGCGCTGGTTGCGGCTGCCGCTTTATCACGATCGGCAGTTGTGCTACTG
>DAITQE010000206.1:0-6564 GCA_036833235.1 Opitutus sp. | reverse complement strand
ATTCCTCGCCGACACTCTCGCGAAGCAGGAAAAATCGCGCGTCGAATTTGCCGAACGTCGCAACAAACGCCCGCTGCTCTCGCTCGCGACTGCGCGGGCCCGCCGCCAAACATTCGACTGGGCCACCGTCGATATTCCGCGTCCGGAATTTTTCGGCACGCGCGTCTTTTCCACCGAGTTAACATCGAACGAGTCTCCGAGCTCAAAATCCAGACCTCCGACCTCCGACCTCCGACCGCCGAACCCGAAACTCGGAACCCTGAACCCAGAACTCCGAACTCAGAACCCGGAACTCAAAACTCGGAACCCGGTCGCGCGTCTGACGCTCTCCGAAATCGTCGAGTTCATCGACTGGGGTCCGTTGTTCTCCGCTTGGGAACTTCACGGTCGCTTTCCCGACATCCTCGAGGATGAGCGTGTCGGCGCCGAGGCCACGAAACTGTTCGGTGAAGCTAAAACCCTCCTCGCCCGCATCATCGCGGAAAAGCGTTACACCGCAAAAGCGGTGATCGGCTTCTGGCCCTGCAACGCCGTTGGCGACGACATCGAGGTCTATGCTGACGAATCGCGCAGCCGAGTGCTCACGACGTTTCACCAACTTCGCCAGCAATTGGAAAAACCGGCAGACCAGTTTAACCACTGTCTCGCCGATTTCGTTGCGCCGAAGGAAAGCGGACGCATCGATTACATGGGCGGCTTTGCAGTCACGGCGGGACACGGCGTCGAACAGCTCGCCGCCGAATTCAAGGCGGCGCACGACGACTATTCGGCGATTATGGCACAGGCACTTGGCGATCGACTCGCCGAGGCCTTGGCCGAGCTGATGCACAAGCGCGTCCGGGATCTCTGTGGTTTTGGCCGGACCGAGAATCTTTCAATGTCCGACATCATTCGCGAAAAATACCGCGGCATCCGTCCGGCGCCCGGCTACCCCGCGTGTCCCGACCACACGGAAAAACCGCTCCTGTTCGCCCTCCTCGATGCCCCGGCCGCGACCGGAATTACGCTCACGGAGAGTTGCGCGATGAGCCCCGCCAGCAGCGTCAGCGGCTGGTATTTTAATCATTCGGACTCGAAATATTTCGGCGTGGGCAAAATCGCCCGCGACCAGATCGAAGACTACGCGAAGCGCAAAGGCTTCACCGTGGTCGAAGCGGAAAAATGGCTCGGACCGTATCTCGACTACGATCCTTCTTGATCCGCAACGATGACTCGGAGTTGACCACGGATATCACGGATGGACACGGATCACTGCATATGGCGGAAAGTCCCTGTGCCACGAAAGTATTAGCGAGGCGCAGCCCTAGACTTTTTTAACCAAGGTTCGAACTCATCGGTAGCGTCTCGCTAAATGTTGCTCCGAAGATCCATGCTAATCTGCGTTATCCGTGGTTGATGGGTATCTTCGTTCACGTGCCGCGCGCCACGGCGAATTCATGAAAATCATTCCAGTTGCGAAAGTCCTCGCCGACTTTTTTAAACGCGCAAATGTTGCGCTCAATCGTTGGCACTTCAATAAAGTCCGTGCGATTGGCACGCACGAATGCAACCACAGTCTGGATACTTGGCATCCGGACATCGTCAAAGATAATGTGGCCGCCTAGTGCGCAGAGCGGAGCGTACAGATAAAAATCCACGAGCACATCGTCGAGGCGATGGTTGCCATCGATGAAAATGATTTCAAATTTCGAATTGGATCGCGCGAGGTCCGTGGCGACGTGGTCGGAACGATCTTCGATAAGCAGGAAGGCGGACTCCAAACCGTTGCGAGGAGCGAGGGATTGGGCATGCGCCAAGCCAATGCCAGCCCAGCGAGGAGCCTTTTGAAAAGGATCAACGGCGGTATGGTGGCCAACCTGATTTTTGGCAATGGCAGCAAGAAAGTAGAGTGTGCTGTAGCCATACGCCATGCCGATTTCGATCGCCGATTTGGGTTTGGCAGCCAGGCACAAATTATAAAGCCACATCCCCTGCGACGGAGAAATCTTGGTGTTCCTGTCGATGGCATGCATCTGGCCATCAGCGCCGAGCTGAGGTTCGCCCCTGTACATGGAGAGCAACGGGGAGCGGAAACGCACATCGAGAGGAGCCAGCAGTTCCTCGATAGGTTTCGGGGAACGTCGACGAATATTAATTCCGAACGTGTTGAAGACTCGAACAATGGTTTTTCCACCTAATCTGCCCAAGACTTCGTGCTCATTTTTCATACATGCTGGTGTTTATTTTTTTGTCTAATCGACCAAATAATCGTTTCCGGAGTCCGCCACGACCGAACAAGTATTCCGTTCGATAAAGCGTGCGCACACAACGCGCCCAAAAACGATACAGCCACGGCGAATGCAACGCGCGCGCCGCGGCGAAGACGCGATGGCTCCAATGACTGATGGCCATTCGCAGGTCATAAATCCGCCGACGCTTCCACCCGACGACGCGTGCATCAGGGGCGACGCGCTTCCGCGGCGTGGGTTGGCCACGTCGTTTATACAGCCGGTAAGCGAGACCCTCTCTTCGCTGACGCAACCCAGCCGCCTGAGTCTTTGCCAAAAATTCACCGTCCACACTCTGCAACTCCAGGCGCCGCTCTTGCACCGCTGCTTGAAAAATCGCATCGATCTCCGGCGAGCGAATTACAATCACGTTCGTGCCCTGTCCATCAGCGGAATACGGTGGCACCCAGGCATCGCCGAACGAGACATCAGCGGTTTCCGCCATGACATCATCGCAGTAGTTGCACGCTGAGTACTGAAAAAAACCCATGCCCCAGTCGCCGTCCACCATCCTGGCCCAATCTCGCCGACGCACAGCGCCGCCGCCCCCGGTGATTCCCACCGTGTAGACATCGGCGCGACGATCCGGCTGTTTGACGCGAAAATCCACGGCCCTGACCGAGTGGGGATCGAGGCCGCTTTGCAGTGCAAAACTGTCAATGAGCGCAGCGCTCTTGAGATGCCCGCAGAACAGGCCGATGCAGATTTTGATGCGGGCGCGGATTACCTCATCATTTTGCATGAGAAGCCGGATGGCTTTTACGAAGCACGGGATTCCAACAAACGCGTAGCGCCCGGGGCGGGTCCGCACTTCGGACAGCACCTCGGAAAATTCGATCGGGTAATAACGCGACTTTGCTCCCTCATGCACCTCACTCACGCTTTGTGAGAGGCGATACTTGAATAGACGTCGATCACCCGCCGTTGGCGTGTGCGCCACTACATGAATCACGCCATCGATTACCCCGAGCCGAAGCAGCTCGGCGAGCAGCCACGAGGTAATTCCGCCCGAGCTTCCCTGTTGGCGGAAAGCCCCTTCGGTCGCCCATCCTACGTAGGCTTTTTGCCAAACCCCCACTGCAGGATGTGCATGTGGTGCGTGGGGAAATAGTCGCTTTGCGATTTGATCCTCATTCTCCGCCGCATTCGAAAAAGGACACACCGTCGCGAGTGCGTCTTCGTCCGGCACAAACGCCGCCGCTGTTTTTTCCGCCTGATACATTCCGAGCTTGCCGAAACCAATGCGGTACGCCCCTTGGCTCGCCACCGCGCAGCCGCCACAACCGATGCACGCGCCCGCCCGCACGACGTCGGTAATGTGCGTGCAACCGTCGACTTTAAAAATCCGGGTCGGATGCATTTCGACAGGCAGCGCCGCCGTGCCTTGGGATCCGGCCATCATGACTGGAGACAGGAGTCGAGAAACGCGGAGGACGTTTGCCGATGCGTTTCGATCGTGGACAAAATATCGGGCTCGATCGGAGTGGAGAGAACTTCGCCCAGCCGACCCGGGATCCCAGGATCGAAAATTCGATGCGTGGCATTCAGGAGACCCAAGAGCCCCTGAACCTTGTTTGTCCGGTAGGGAGAAAGTTGGGCCGCGAACGGCCGCTGAAAGCGCAGGGAGAAAACGCACCCGTGGAAATAGGTGGTGACCACCGCAGTCGCCTCTTGGAAATATCTCACGAAATCATTCGGACCGGCCGTGAGCACCGAAACGTCCGCCCAGTCGTTGCGATAACCAACGCTCACGATCCGTAACTGCCGCGCCCGCGCCCACTGGCGGGTTTCCTCGATGAGAGCAGGCTCAAACTTGTTGCCGTAGATCAACAGGTAAGGTGTCGGCGTACGCCAGCGTGGAGCGGAGCGGCACTCCAAGTTGAACTGCAGACAGGGATCGAGCACCATGGTGGGCGTGCGACCGAGATGGCGATCGACCAACTCCATCGAATTCGCATCGCGCACGGAGATCTGGTCGAAACGGGCCAACCGCGCGACCCACTCGGCCGAGAGCCCTTGTCCGGCATCGTAGTTGCCGAAGCTTGCAGCATAAGAAACGAGCTTTTTCGGCGCGAGTCGCTCGCCAAAAAACAACGGCACGCCGCCCAGCCAGGGATGCTCGAAGTTCCAAACTTCATCGCTCCCGACCACGATGAGGTCGAACTCGGAAAAATTCGGCGGATCAGTGAGCGAAAACAGCGGCGTTCGTTTAAGGCGCTGCTGCGCAAAAACGAATTTCATCGTCTTCGTCATGAGTGACGGAAAATCGCGCTTCACGACCAAGGGCCGAAACGGACGGATCGCGTGATCAAACTCCCTCACGTAGTAGGCCTTCGATCGATAATCGAGCACCTGCACATCATGGCCTGCCCGCCGAAAGAAATCGCTCAGGCAGCGCACCTGCCAATAAGCGCCGTAGTTGATACAACGATGAAACGTAAGGATCCCGATTTTTTTCATTCTTCCGTGCAATAGGTTTTCAGCCGGCCCCGATCTTTCTCACGGTGGAACCCGTAAAATCAAAAAAAGCCTCACATCGGACCGCAATAATGGTGGAAAGCTCCTCAGCTGGATCAGGTTTATCCGAGGTGGCTTTCCAAATGGCTCATGGCTCGGGATTCGCACTACAACGCGAGCAGCAAAAGAGACCGTAAAAGATCGAGTTCTGCGTCGTCACCGCCCCGACGGCGGGAACTCAATCACCAACTGGTGAATGACGCGGGCATTCTCCTATGCGCAAGTCTCGCGCGCCGTCGCTCACGTCCGCTCTGACGATTTGTAATCGCGCAACCATCCCCGAAGTTCGCGAAAATCCTCAGGAAGAAATACCTCCCGATTCGCCGTGAATTCTTCCGGATTTCCGCACCAAGCTTCGACTAGGAATCGTTCGTGTGCGTCCGGATTGAGCTCATTCCAGTAAGGACAATCGACGCAATGCGTGCCGCTCACGCGCAAACGAACGCGCTCCAATTGCTGGCGACGACATTGGCCATCAGACCTCGTTTCCTTGTACGATTCACGACATTGACTGCGCTCGGCCTGGAAATAGGCCTTGATCAATTGTCTCACCGGTACCGCCAGATCGTCAGCGCGGCTGCAATTTTCCAGGATCGTCGCGACAAGTGGCGCGACCTCGTCTGCCTTCATTTCCGGTCGCGAATTCGACTCGCCCTCGGGAATTCTCAAAGGAATTCCGCGAACGGAGATCATGACCCATAACCGCGCGCCGATCGCGTTCCGCTCGGAATCAGGCAGGGGCGGCAGACGGTTTTGCCGGCAATAACGCGCGAGCATCGCACCGACCAACTCGACAAACACTTCGCTGGCTGAGGGCATCGAGAACCACGCCATTCGAATCGGCCGCGGAGTCAATGGAGCACGAGCGCTTCTCCGTTTACGGACAATCTCAGAACATGGGCGGAGCCCCTGCCACACGTAGGCTGCGAGCTTGCTCGCGCTCGGAAAAGCGCCCGCAAGCGGGCAGCCTACTCGTGCATCAAAGCAGGTCGCCAGGCCTAAGTGATACCTCTCGTCTGCAAATTGTCATGGTCACACTTACTCGCATTCTAAAACTGTACTGGTATCAAACCCAAGGCGCTAAACCTGCCGCATTCGCGCCAGCCGCACTACACTGACCGCTGTCATTCAACCGCCACACTCATGATCCAGACCATCACCAAATCGGAACGTGCGCCGCTTTATCTGGAGCTCGCGCGGGAAATTCAGTCATTGGTCGAACAGGGCACGCTTCGCGCGGGCCATCGTCTGCCGTCCGTGCGCCGCATGGCTCTTCAGCGCGACGTCAGTATTTCAACGGTAATTCAGGCCTACACCGTCCTCGAAAATCGCAGCGTGCTCGAGGCGCGTCCTCAGTCCGGGTTTTACGTGCGGCCACAACTCATGGTGCAAGCGCCTGAACCGCGGATGGCGCGGCCGATGGTGAAACCTACTTACGTCGGCATCCACGATCTCACGGCCGAAATGCTCACGCTGGCCGGTGACGCCGAGTACGTGCCGTTCGGAGCTGCCTGTCCGCATCATACGCTCTTTCCAACGAAGAAACTCGCGCGACTCATCGGTGCGGTCTGCAGAAACGATCCCGCGATGCTGGGGCGTTACGCGATGAACTGGGCCTACGATCCGCTCGCGCGCGAGATGCCCCGAACGCAGCGGCTGCACGATGTCGCCGGCTTCGCGCAGCGCCGCATCGGTATCGATGTAGACCCGGGCGCGGGAGATCGCCTCGTCGTCGGCCTCACGCATGTCCGGCGTGTAGCCGCCGACGAGGTCGAGGTGG
>DAITQE010000205.1:5650-6576 GCA_036833235.1 Opitutus sp. | reverse complement strand
GTGGTATCCATCCAACCTTGTCGCTGGCCACGAGCAGTTCGGCAACTTTCTGCCGTACGTTGACGACTATCCGATTCCTTTTGCTGGCAATCCGAAGTTCAAGAACAAGGCGAAGATCTTCTACGAATTCGACACCGCGGACATCGGACGCTCGTACCTTTATCCGGCCCTCGCCCGCACACTCCGGAAGACGGGCATCCAGTTCGCCACGCAGTTTGCCTATGATCCGATGTATATCGCCCCCTCCAATACGGAATATCAAACGCACTATCTGAATCTGGCGTACGCTCCGCAGAAAGCGCTGAGCATGAAAATCGCCGGGGAAGCCTTTCGGCGAATCCCGCTGTTCAAGGATTACGGGGAATATCCCGGCAACACCTCGTTCGCTGGCGTGCGGGTCAGTTATCCCGACGACTTGGCCGAACTCGTGACCGAGGAGAAATATTTTTATACCAACCGGACCGCCACCAAGCCGCCTGCGCCGGAGCGCCTCGCCCATGTCGCCGGATACAGCAGCTCACCGGTCGTCGATTATCCCGGCCAGGGCGCGTACTTTCTCGATCGCCTCGATGCGGGCGTCTGGCGGCTCGAAGTAATGCCGGACGCGATCTGGGTGCGTGATCCATTCGAAAAACCGAACCCGCACAAGCAGGTCGCGCGGATCGCCTGGAACAAATGGCCCATGCGCATCGATCTGCCCGACCTTGGAGCCAACTTCCATGCAACCGGCCTGAACGATGGCAATGATTTCAGCGGCCAGGCCGCCGACCGCACGCTGCTGGTTCATCCCGGCATCTATCTCCTGACGCGCGAGGGCGTGACGTCCAAGTGGAACCGATACGACAAATGGGAGAACATTACGCTGCGAGAATTCGTCGCCCCGCCCGCCTCGATCGACCAAACCTACGTGTTGCACGAGCCATTCG
>DAITQE010000205.1:5200-5640 GCA_036833235.1 Opitutus sp. | reverse complement strand
AGCCATTCGTGGAGGCGACTTCAGCCGAAAATCTGCGTCTGACTGCCACGATCGTCTCGCCAGATCCAATTGAAGACGTCGAGGTGGTTGCCTATCTGCCAGGGCGGTCCGTGGACTATGATGAACGTGTCCAACCCGGTCAGCGCAACCAGCCAGGCCGTGGCAACACTCCCGGGCCCGGTGCAGTGTACGACCGCGGGGCGAGGAAGTTTCCCATGGTCCGTGTATCCGGTTTCCAATACGCCGCCGAGATTCCCGGCGACCAGCTCCGCCCGGGAACGCTGCGTTACCACATCGTCGTGAAGGGTCCGACCGGTTACGTGACTTTCCCGTCCGGCCTCGCGGGGCAGCCCACCGATTGGGATTTCTATGGAACGGGCTGGCAATCCCGCATCGTTCCACCCGGCGCGCCCATCCTCCTATTCGACGCCGCTGTGGAT
>DAITQE010000205.1:0-5190 GCA_036833235.1 Opitutus sp. | reverse complement strand
CGGCGAAAATTACCGCCGACCATCGTGATGTCCTGCCAGAAATCGTGCCTTCAGACCGCCCCGGCACGAGCGCGATGGCGCTGGTCGCAACCGACCTGGCCGAGTCAGAGCACGATTTTTCCTTCCGGTTCTTTTTCAAAGAAAAGATCAACGGCCGAACCTCGAAACTCGGCAACGCGGCCAAGGTTGTTCTCTACGGTCGGTCATCCACCGACAAACCCTGCCCGCTGCAACTGGCGTTGATTACGTCGGACGGCATTGCGTACGGCGGGATGATGACCGTGCAACCGGTGAACGGCACGTATGCCGTTTCCATAAATGCGCTCCATAAAGTCCGGTCTCCGAATATCCCGCATGGCTACCCTGTGTTTCTTCATTTCTGGTCCTCGACGAATGCGGATATTCCCTTGGACATGAATCGAGTCGAGAGTGTCCTCGTTTCCCTCGGCCCTGGAATGCCTGCCAACCAGTACGCCGGAACACACGGCGTGAACATCGAGCGCATCTGGCTGGAGTGAATTATCCCCATGAAATGCTCCGTCATCAATTCTGGAATACTCAACCTGCGCCATAATCTTAACTCCGGAGCCAATGTCGTCATGCCCAGTCACCTCGCCACTCAGAATTCCAGCTCTCTCATTTGGGCGGTCGCCCTCTGTCTCGCTTTTCTAAGTACGGCCTCCGTGATGCACGCGGCTCCTGCTCGCCAGCATGCTTCGTTCGACTTCGGCTGGCGTTTCCACCTTGGTGATTTGTCCGGAGCCGAACAGCCTGCGTTTGCCGACTCTGCCTGGCGCAAGCTCGATTTGCCGCACGACTGGAGCATTGAGGGACCTTACGACGAGCACACCGCCACCGGAGGTTCCGGCGGTTACCTGCCGACGGGAATCGGCTGGTATCGGAAGATGTTCCGTTTGCCCGAATCCGATCGTGGCCGCCGGGTGATCATCGAATTCGACGGCGTTTACCAGCACAGCACTGTGTGGATCAACGGCCACGAACTCGGCACCCGGCCCTACGGCTACTCGTCGTTCTTCTATGATCTGACCCCGCATCTAAACTTTGGTGACGCGCCGAATGTCGTCGCTGTTCGCGTGGACAACTCAGCGCAACCCAACAGCCGCTGGTATTCCGGATCGGGCATCTACCGGCACACGTGGCTCACCCTCACCGATCCCTTGTCGATCGTGCCCCTGGGCGTTTTCGCGACGACGCCGGAAGTTTCCCCCGCAACCGCGACGATTCGCGTGCAAACACGCGTACACAACGCCCGCACCTCCAGCCAGCGTTTCGAGTTGGTCACCCGGATTCTCGATGCCGCCGGCCATCTGCTGAACCAATCGGGCAACG
The DNA here is from genome assembly GCA_036833235.1 of Opitutus sp. Classification (GTDB taxonomy): domain Bacteria; phylum Verrucomicrobiota; class Verrucomicrobiia; order Opitutales; family Opitutaceae; genus Opitutus. The sequence goes on along the minus strand of DAITQE010000205.1, from coordinate 3,840 downwards.
AGCGGGGATCGGCATCGAAGCTCGAATCGATCGCCGAAGGCGCGGAAACTGCGATTGAAACCACGCTGAATCTTCCCACGCCGCGGCTGTGGTCGCCCAGCTCTCCTGAGTTGTACCGCGTGCAGTCTGAAATTCACGTGGACGGCATCATGGTCGATGCCGTCGAGACGACGATCGGCGTTCGCCAGATCGACTACGACGTCAACCGCGGACTCCTGCTCAATGGCGAGCACGTGAAATTACGCGGCATGTGCCTCCATCACGACGGTGGTGCGGTCGGCGCAGCCGTACCCGAGGCTGTGCTCGAACGTCGGCTGCGGCTGCTGCAGGAGATGGGCTGCAACGCGATTCGCTGCAGCCACAACCCAATGGCGCCCGAGTTCTACGATCTATGCGACCGGCTCGGTTTGCTCGTGATGGACGAAGCGTTCGACGAGTGGACGATTCGCAAGCCTCAGATCAAGTTCGGATACTCCGACGTTTTCAACGAATGGTTCGAGCGTGATCTCGTCGATTTCATCCGCCGCGATCGCAATCACCCGTGCGTCGTGCTGTGGAGCGCCGGCAACGAGATTGGCGAACAGGGATCCGCGAACGGCCCCGAGATTCTGAGCAAACTCGTTGAAATTTTTCATCGCGAGGATCCGACGCGCCCGGTGACCACGGCGATGGACAACATCTTCAACCAGCACGGCCAGGCTCCGGTGGCCTTCTCCGGGTTGCTCGACATCGTCGGTTATAATTATGTGGACCGCTGGGGCACACGCCGCGAGACGCAGTACGCCGACGATCGCGCGCAGTTTCCGAATCGGAAATTCGTCGGCACCGAGGACTCGACTGTGCGCGACACGCGCGGCGAGTATCGTTTCGGCCCGTTGCTTGGCGGCGGTTTTGTCGATAGCCGAATCGTTCCGGGCGTCGGTCCTGAGGGCGCGCTTTACGTGGCGAATACGATTCGCGCGGCGGCGTTGTGGCGATTCGTCGCCACGCACGACTACGTGATTGGGGATTTCGGCTGGACCGGCATCGATTATCTCGGCGAAGCGAGGTGGCCGCGCAAATCGTCCCTCTCGGGCGCGCTCGATACGTGCGGGTTCAAAAAGGACTCATTCTATTTTTATCAGAGTCAGTGGACCAGCGCGCCTATGATTCATCTGCTCCCGCACTGGAACTGGCCGGATCGCGTGGGCCGCGTGGTTCCCGTCGTCGCCTACACAAACTGCGCGGCCGTCGAGCTCTTTCTCAACGATCGCAGTCTCGGAACCAAATCAAAGGAGTTCCCTGCCCAAGGCACTTCGACCGGATGGAACACCTACGCGCTGCCACAAATTCAAGCGACCACCGCCGATCTGCAACTCGTCTGGGACGTGCCGTATGAACCGGGTGAACTCAAGGCCGTGGGCTATAATCGGGACGGTGTCGTTGTCTCCATGGCGAACGTACGCACGGCCGGTGCGCCGGCTGCGCTTGAATTAGCGGTCGATCGTTCGGCCCTCACCGCCGATGCTCGCGACGTCGCGCACATCACGGTGCGCGCGCTCGATGCGCACGGCGTGCTCGCACCGCTCGCTGATAATCAAATCACGTTCGAGCTTTCCGGTCCGGCTAAACTCATTGGCGTCGATAACGGCGATCCCGCGAGTCACGAGAGCTATCAATCCAACACACGCGCGCTCTTCCACGGGATGGCGCTCGCACTCGTGCAATCCATTCCGACCGCCGGTAGCGTCCACGTCACGGCGCGCGCCAAAGGTCTGCGCGAGGCTTCCGTTGAGATCACCACGAGAATGGAGCAGTAATCGCATTGGAACCAACGTGTGGGCGGGGTGCCCTTACCCCGCATTCGGTCGAGTCCGCGCTCCAAGCGGGGTGAGGGCACCCCGCCCACATCATCAGCAAACCCGGACAAAAATTGAAAACTGAACCGCGCCACCTACCTTCGTGGCCTTCGGCACCGCAGCGGACGCAAGCTCGATATTCGTCCCCTAGAATTTGAAAATACTCCCCATAATTTTCCTGACCGCGTTGTCCCTTTCTGCTGAGAACGCGGAACGTCCCGTCGCAACGCCATTGCCGGACTACGACATCAAACGCGCCTCCAGCAAAATCACCCTCGATGGACGGCTCGACGAATCAGCATGGAACAATGCCGGCGTTCTCACCCTGCAATTCCCGTGGGAGGAACAGACAGGCGCGAAACAGCGGACAACCGTTCGTCTATTGTGGGACGACGATTGTCTTTACCTCGGCTACGAGTGCGCCGATTCCGACATCGTCGCCCATTTTGAACAGCGCGATGATCCCACGTTCAAAGACGATGCCGTGGAGCTTTTCCTGAATCCGAATCCAAAGCTCAAGACCTACGTCGGCATGGAAATGAATGCCCGAGCCGTGCTCTACGATTACCTCTATAAATTTCCGACGGATCACCAAAAATCATACAATCTGAGCGGCGCGCGTTTAGCCGCGCAGCTCGACGGTACGCTTAACATTTCAACGGACACCGACCACGGCTGGGTCCTGGAGGTCGCCATTCCGCTCAGTAATTTTGTCGAGCTGACGAGAGGACAACCTGTGAGTGCGGGCACGATCTGGACCGCCAACCTCAACCGTTGGGACGGCACCGAACCTCACCGCCGGCTCAGCGTGTGGTCTGACTCCGGTCTGGTGCGCCCCAGCCCACACAATCCATCGCGTTTCGGCCGTCTCCACTTCGCCAAATAAAAATCGCGGAGCTTGCTCCGGAGCTTTCAACCGAGTCACACGCCATGCTCCCAACCTGTTTACCAACTCGGGTAGCTGAGAGCGTGAGCGAGTGATTCGTTTCTTTGTCCACGCGCTCACACCCGCCGCAACCAGCGACATCAACCGCGCTACTCGACTCCGTTTTCGCGCACTCCTCCGTTCCCAAAAATACCCATCCCCATGAACCTCGATCGCCGGCAATTTATCGTCACTCTTGGCACCGCCGCCGTGGCCTCGCGCACGCTTCTGCGCGGTTCCGACGCGACCGCCCCTGCCTCAATCGAAAAATCCGGCGCGGCGGAAACAGCACTGTGGCACCAGCAAATCCGGCGCGTTGGCCAGGTGAATTTCAACGAACGCGATCCGGTCGAACTCGATGTCACCGCGTGGGCCGACACGTGGGCCGATCTCAAAGTTGATGTCGTGCTCGTCAGCGTCACCGGGATCATCGCGTTCTATCCCACGACGATTCCGTTTCACCGGCGTTCGCGATTTCTCGGCGAGCGCGATCTGTTCGCCGAATGTTGCGCCGCAGCGAAGCAGCGAAATATCCGCGTGATCGCGCGCTTTAGTCCGGATCTGCAATGGCAGGAAGCGCTCGACGCGCATCCCGAGTGGTTCCGCCGCGACGCGAAGGGGCAGCCGGTGCCCCACACGCCGGTGGCAGGCTTGTTCAACACGTGCCCGTTCTCCTCGTATCATTCGGAGCACATGCCTGCCCTCATGCGCGAAATCAACGCGCGTTACGACATCGATGGGCTTTTCACCAACGCCTGGCCGTACCTCGGCGATCTGCCCGAATGCCACTGCGCGGCTTGCAAGGCTGCACCCGCGCTGGACACGCCTGCTTTTCAGGAGCGGCACTTGCAACGCACCGTGGAACTGTGGCGGCTCTACACCGCAATCGCGCGGGAGAAGAAGCCTGACAACATTTTCTACGGCAACCTCGGTTGGGGCATCAGCGCCCAGACCAACCTGAAGGTGCTCGCCGAGGATTGTCTCTGGTTCAACTGCGACAATCAGGGGCGCGAAGGTGAGGCCATGCCCGCCTGGACGTGTGCGCAACAGGGCCGCGTCGCGCGCGCGGTCATGAAG
>DAITQE010000204.1:0-6588 GCA_036833235.1 Opitutus sp. | reverse complement strand
CAGGGGCTGGACCGTGCTGAACAATCTTAAACTCAGCGCCTCGACGCGGCACATTCCGGTGCAGATCATCTCGGTCGAGGAAGAGCGCTCCCACGCGCTCACCCACGGCGCATTCGCCTACACCGTTAAACCGACAACGACCGAAGGCCTCGAGCAGTGTTTCGAACGGATTAAAAAATACGTGGAGCCTCACGTAAAGCGGTTGCTCATCGTGGAGGACAATGCGATCGAGCGTCAGGGAATCGTCGAACTGCTGAAACACGACGACATTGAGATCGAAACGGCCGGCACAGGTGCGGAGGCACTTCAGCTACTGTTGGATCGCCCGTGTGATTGCTGCGTGCTGGATCTTCGGTTGCCGGACATGACCGGCTTCGACCTGCTCGACCGCTTGCAGGAAGAGCCGACCCTGCGTGACATTCCGATCGTGGTTTTCACCGGGAAGGATCTCACCCGTCAGGAGGAGCAACAGCTAAAAAACGTGGCGAAAAGCGTCTTGATTAAAGATGTGCAGTCGCCCGAACGGCTCTTCGATGAAACGGCGCTTTTCCTCCATCGCGTCGTGGCGAACCTCCCGGAGGCGAAGCAGAAAATGCTCGATCACCTCCACGCCTCCAACGATGTTCTGCGCAATCACAAGGTGCTCGTCGTCGATGACGACGCGCGGAATATTTTCGCGTTAACGACGATGTTGGAAAACCACGAGATGAACGTCATCAGCGCGATGAACGGACGGCAAGCCATCGAGCTGATTCAGAATCAACCCGATATTGCCGTCGTCCTGATGGACATCATGATGCCGGAAATGGATGGCTACCAGACGATGCGGGAAATCCGGAAGCATCCGCAATTCAGCACACTGCCGATCCTCGCCTTGACAGCGAAGGCCATGAAAGGTGATCGCGATAAATGTCTCGCCGCCGGCGCTTCCGATTACATCGCGAAGCCAGTTAACACCAATGAGCTGCTCTCGCTCTTGCGCGTATGGCTCTATCGCTGAAACGCACCGCTTGGATTCGCAGCGGACCACTCCGGAGCGACGACAATCATTGTCCGTCCTGGGAGCGCGGGCGTCCCGCCCGCGTCCGCAAGCCACGCATCGTTTCGGCTTCGAGGCCCGATCGCTTTATACCCGATCAACGAAGCGGGCGGGACGCCCGCGCTCCCAACGGCATCGGTCTAATCGGCCACCGATCACGCTAATACGATGAGCACGCCCCACAATTCGACCAAGCCCGCGCCCGAAATGCTCGCGCCGGTGAATATTCTCCTGGTCGACGACGAGGCACGAAATCTCGATGTGCTCGAGAGCTTGCTGCATTCGCCAGAGTACAATCTGGTGCGGGCCTTGACCGCGGAACGCGCGTTGATGCAGCTCCTCGATGGCGTATTCGCGGTGATCGTACTGGATATTCAGATGCCCGATATGACCGGCATCGAACTCGCCAACCTGATCAAACAACGCCGCCGCACTCAGCACATCCCGATTATTTTCCTCACCGCTTATTTCCAAGAAGACAAGGATGTGCTGCAGGGTTACGGCAGCGGTGCGGTCGATTATCTCACAAAACCAATCAACCCGCAGATCCTGCGGTCAAAGATTGCAGTTTTCGTGGATTTATTTCGCAAGACTCACGCGCTCAGCGCAACGAACTCCGCTCTTGAACTGGAAATCGCCCAGCGCGAAAAAGCGGAGGAATCGCTCCGGCAAATCAACAACGAACTCGAAGCGCGCGTCACGTCGCGCACCGCCGATCTGGAGCGGTTGAACCATGAATTGCTCGAGCGCGAACGTGCGCTCCGCCAGAGCGAGTTGCTGGTCCAACGCGAACTCAACGAGCAGAAACGAATCGAAGCCGCACTCCGCGCGAGTGAAGCGCAGCTTCGCCTCGTCACGGATTATGCCCCGGTGTTTATCGCGCAAATTGACCGGCAGCATCGTTTCAAATTCGTCAACCGCACCTACGCGCGTCGCTTCGGTTTCGAACCGGATCAGCTGGTCGGAAAACATGTCACCGACGTCATGGGCCACGACGGATATCAAGCGATCTGTCATCAGCTCGATGCCGCGCTGGAAGGCCGGCGGGTGGAATTTGAAGCGCAGATCGCGTACGCGTCGCTCGGACTGCGCTGGGTCTTTGTGATCCATGAGCCCGAACGCGCCGCCGATGGACGTGTGATCGGCCTCGTCGCAGTGGTGACTGACATTACGGAACGAAAACTCGCCGAGCAGGAGGTGGCCGCGGCGCGCGACAAGGCGCTGGCCGCTTCGCGCACGAAGGATGATTTTCTGGCGCGACTGTCACACGAGCTGCGCACGCCGCTGAATCCCGTGCTGTTGCTCGCCAGCGAAGCGGCGGCCAATCCGACTCTGCCGGCTGAGATCCGGGCGGATTTTGAGACGATTGCCCAAAACGTTTCCCTCGAAGCCCGGCTCATTGATGATCTGCTGGACTTGACCGCGATCAGTCGGGGCAAGCTCACTCTCGCGCTGCAGCCAGTTCAGGTGCACACGGTGCTGCGCGATGCGCTGGCCATGGTGCGCCAGGATATTCAACAGAAGCAGCTGCGGATTCGCCTCGAATTGAATGCGATCAGCCAGACCGTCACTGGCGACGACATGAGGTTGAAGCAGATTTTCTGGAATGTGATCAAAAACGCCGTGAAGTTCACACCGCCAGAAGGTGAGGTCTCCATCGTATCGCGGACCAACGCCGACAACCGGACGATGAGCGTCGCGATCACCGACACTGGAATCGGCATGACCGCGGAGGAAAACGCCCGGATCTTCGCGGCGTTCGCGCAAGGCGATCACGCGGCCAACGGAGCCGGCCGATTTGGCGGACTGGGGCTGGGTTTGGTGATTTCGCGAATGCTGGCGCAGCTTCACTCAGGATCCATCACCGCGGTCAGTCCGGGTCGAAATCAAGGGGCAACCTTCACGATCGAACTCCCTCTCACGGAAGAACCCGCTCATCCGAACGGAACGCTCGTCAAAGAAAAAATCGAACCGGCCATCGACGGCATCGCTCCCACGGGGCGCCGGCCGCTTCGAGTCCTGATCGTCGACGACCACGCACCGACCTGCCGCACGCTCGCCGAATTGCTGATGCGGCGCCAATACGAGGTCGTAACCGCAGGCTCCGTTCGGGAAGCGCGCGCATCGGCGGAGAACGCGCGGTTTGATTTTGTAATCTCGGATGTCGGCCTGCCCGATGGGAACGGCTGTGATCTCATGGAAGAGCTGCGCGGCCGCTATGGTTTGCCGGGTGTTGCGCTGACCGGCTATGGTATGGACGACGATCTCGCCCGCAGCCGCGCTGCTGGCTTCATCACGCATCTGACAAAACCGGTGAGCGTCCAAGCCCTCGACAACGCATTATCGCTGATCACCGCTGTGAAAGTCTAGCGGTTGAGGTGCGAGTGGCAGACGATCCGTGGCGGGAAGATGGTAGCTGCGATCGTGAGCGAGTGGACGAGCCAGCACTCGCTCACTAGACTGCATGAAACTCAGCGTTTGGTGTAGGTAGCGCGCTTGCCGCGCTACTACGTCCGCCTCGCGGATGTTGCGCGGCGAGCGCGCAACCTACAGTTCGATCCAGGAATCGAGCGAAGATCGCACTCCCAGCTAACACGACTTAACCCAAACTATCCGTGGCGACCCTTGAACGTCAGTTCGGCGATGCCACTCTTGTCGAGTTGACCGAGCTGCAACGCCACCATGCGTTCATACTGCAATTTCGTCGCCGCCGCGAGTGGCAGATGCAGCCCTTGCTCGCACCCGAGGGTCCACGCGATCGTGCTGTCCTTCGCAGCGTGCGCGGCAGAAAAATAACAATCGTGCGCCCGCTGCTGCATGTCTTCGCCATCGGTTTTCAGCACCTGCGAATTCGCGCCGGTTTGTGCGAACACTTCGCGCAACATGTTCAAGTCGAGTCCAAGCGCCGCACCGAGACCCAGCCCTTCAGCCAGGCCCGCCGTGTTGATGTTCATCACCATATTCACGAGCGCCTTCACCTGCGCCGCCTGGCCGGTGCCGCCGATATAACGCAACGCCGAGCTCAGTTTTTCGAGAATCGGTTGCGCGCGCTCAAACACCGCGCCGTCGCCCCCACACATGAGATAAAGCGTGCCGGCCCGCGCCTGCGGAATAGACGACGCCATGCACGCTTCGAGGACATGCGCGCCAGCGAGGCGCGCACGGCGTTCCACCTCAACGTGCGTTTTTGGCGAGACGGTTGCACAGTTGATGAAGACCTTGCCCGCCGCCCCCGTGAGCAGCGAATCTCCGGTCTCATTGAAGATGCCGAGCTGCGCCGCATCGTCCGTCACGATGGTGAACACAACGTCCGCGGCAGCGGCAGCCTCTGCAAGCGTGGTCACGTGCACCGCACCGACCTCGGCGGCGAGCTCTCGCGCCGCCGGCGCATAGACGTCATAGATCGCAGCGATCGGGTAGCCGCAGTCTTTGAGCCGCCGAGCCATATTGGCGCCCATGCGTCCAACACCGACGAAGGAAATTTTTTCAGCCATGGAATTGAAGTTATTAGAGGGAACGACCATGTGCAGATTTCGCGTGGTCGCGAGTGTTGAAAAGGTTTTCAGAAGAAAGTTTTAACTCCAGCCGGATCCGCTCCTGGCGGACGCAGCGTGAATGTCTTTTGTTTTGGAATCGTATCTTGTAGGCTGCCAGCTTGCTGGCGCGATCGAAGCGGGAGCAAGCTCGCGGCCTACCACGTAACGAATTGCGCCATCAAAACCAAAGACCGTGGGACGCAGCGTGAACCAGGTTGCAGCGATCGATCGATGGCGCTTCACTGTGCCTTCCGCTAAGTACCCCGGCAACTCCCCTCCCCCAGCGGACCGCTGTTCCCCATGAATCGACGAGAATTCTTACGCCAAACGGGCGTGGCTGCAGGCTGTACTGCCGCCGGCCTTTTATCTCATCGCGCGCGAGCAGCTGCGCTGTTGCCTTCCAACCACGCCAACTCTATCGCAATTCTGGTCGATCCGGCCGATCCGATCGCAGGCGGAAAACCGGCGCAATGGGCGATTGGTCGGCTCCGCGAAGCGCTGCTTGCACGCGATTTCACCGTCGATCTCCGCACTCAATTATCGGATACTGCGCCTGCCGCCCGGCTCATCGTGGTAGGCGGCCCGGCCGCGGTGTTTCGGCACGAGTTGGAAGTCGCGATTCCAAACACAGCCGAGTCGCTCGTGATCGCACTTGGCCGGATGGGCGGACGCGAAGCGTTGTTCGCGTTCGGCAGCGACAGCCGCGGGCTGGTCTATGCGCTCACCGAACTCGCGGATGCAGTCGCGCTCGGCGATCCTGATGACGCGTTGCGCCCGACGAAGGCCACGATCGAACAGCCCGTTAACCGAGTCCGCAGCGTTATGCGGCTGTTCTCCAGCGATGTTGAAGACAAGGCGTGGTTCAACGACCGCGTGTTTTGGCAGAACTATTTTTCGTTGCTCGTGACGCAGCGTTTCAATCGCGTGAACCTCGCGCTTGGTCTCGGCTACGATCAACCGGTTGGCCTTCGCGATGCCTACTTTTATTTTGCGTACCCGTTCCTCGTCGCGGTGCCGGGTTATAATGTTCGCGCAACCAATTTGGCCGATGCGGAGCGCGATGCGAATCTCACGATGCTTCGCTGGATCAGCGACGAGGCGGCGGCGCACGGTCTCGATTTTCAACTCGGCCTTTGGACTCACGCGTACCAGTGGGTGAACAGTCCCAAGGTTAATCACGTCATCGAAGGACTCACGCCAACAACCCACGCGCCGTATTGCCGGGATGCGCTGGCGCTGATTTTGAGGGAATGTCCGGCCATCACTGGCGTCACGATCCGCATTCATGGCGAGAGCGGTGTGCCCGAAGGCAGCTACGATTTATGGCGGACGATTTTCGATGGCTGCGTGCGCAGCGGACGTCGCGTTGGACTCGATCTGCACGCGAAGGGAATCGATCAACCAACGATCGATGCCGCGCTGGCGACCGGCATGCCGCTCACGATCTCACCCAAATTCTGGGCCGAACATCTGGGTCTGCCTTATCATCAAGCCGCGATTCGTCCGACTGAACTGCCGACCGGCAAACCGGGTCGCGGCCCGTTCACGTTGAGCGAAGGTTCGCGCAGTTTTCTGCGTTATGGTTATGGCGATCTGCTCCGAGAAGATCGCAATTATGCGGTGGTCCACCGCGTCTGGCCAGGCACGCAGCGAATGTTGCTTTGGGGCGATCCGGTTTTCGGCGCTGCGTATGCACGCGCGTTCAGCTTCTGCGGGAGCGACGGTTGCGAGGTGTTCGATCCGCTGTCGTTCAAAGGACGCAAAGGCTCCGGCTTGCCTGGTGGCCGTGATGGCTACGCCGATCTCACCTTGCGTGCGCCAGGCGGCGATTTTGAAAAATATCGGCTCACTCACCGCCTGTGGGGCCGCTTGCTCTATAATCCCGACACGGCGGCGGACGTTTGGGAACGACAGGCCCGCGCCGATTACGGTTCAGTCGCGGCGCCAGCAGTCGCGGCGGCGCTCGCACACACGAGCCGTATCCTGCCGCTGTTCACAACCGCGCACACGCCG
>DAITQE010000203.1:0-6593 GCA_036833235.1 Opitutus sp. | reverse complement strand
GGTAAACAGGTGGTGCTGTCGAGCGATCGCCGCGCGAGCGAAATCCAAAAGTTGGAATCCCGTCTCGTCTCCCGCTTTGAGTGGGGCCTTCCGGCCGACATCCAAGCCCCGGATTTCGAGACCCGGCTGGCCATCTTGCGCAGCAAGGCCGCGACCCTGAAATTCGACATCCCGGCGCCGATCCTGAACTTCATTGCGCAGAATATCTCGAAAAATATCCGCCGGCTCGAAGGGGCTCTGATCAAGGTTGCAAGTTACTCCGCCCTCACGAGCAAACCGCTCGATCTGGCCACGACCGAGATGCTTTTGCAGGACGTGTTGATGGAACAGGCGCAAAACCTTCTCACGATCGAAATGATCCAGAAGAAGGTCGCGGACCATTACCAAATCCGTCACAGCGACATGACGAGCAAGCGCCGGCCCAACAACATCGCCATCCCACGCCAGATCGCGATGTACATCACCCGGACGCTCACCAAACACTCACTTCAGGAAATCGGCGACGCGTTCGGCGGCCGTGATCACGGAACCGTCATTCACGCCTGCAAAGCAGTGGATAATATGATGGATCAGGACTCGACGACGCGCGGCAGTGTCGAGTTTCTGAAGATGCAGCTGTCGAAATAAGGCGACTTCGTTGGAGTCCAGAGCTCAGAACCGGAATCGCTGAGGTTCGGAAAATAGACTGGACGCGTCTTGGCATTCAGTCGCCGCGGATCGATTCGCCGATGGGTCAAAACTGTGGGAGGGCTATATGCCCCGACCGTGTACGTCCGCCTCTCGTCGAGGCGTCGAGTCCGTTCTCACCTGTGCAGAAACCTGAGACGCTCCACTCGCTGGCATTTCTTCATTCTTGCACTAGACTCTAGGCTCTCAGCTCTTAGCCTTTTCCCACATGACGCTGACGCCTGAGCAACAACAAGCCGTTTCCGGTTGGGTAGCCGCCGGTGATAATCTTTCGGCAGTCCAAAAAAAACTCGCTGAAGAGTTTAAGATTTCCATGACGTACCGGGACGTCCGGTTCCTCGTGGATGACCTCAATTTAGCGCTCAAAGATCCGGCGCCGAAGGTTGACACCTCGGATGTCTCGAAGAACGCATCCGCTGCAAAGGCAGCCCCGACACACCCAGAGACGCCTGAAAAAAAGGGCCTGCTCGACAAAGCAAAGGAGAAACTCGGTTTGGGCAAAAGCGCGTCCGGGCCAGACGAGGGCGAACCCTCTTTGGAAGACGAAATCGGCGATGCCGATGCGGAGCTCGATGAGCTCCCCGGCGGAGCTGGCAATGTCACCGTCGCGGTCGATAAGGTGACTCTTACCCCGGGCGCCGTCGCCAGCGGTTCAGTGACCTTTAGCGATGGCGTAAGCGGAAAATGGATCATCGATCAATACGGTCGGCCCGGCTTCACGGAAGTCAGTCAGCCCGGCTATCGACCCAAGCCGGAAGATGCTCAAGCCTTCATGCAGGAACTCACTCGGACGCTCCAACAACGCGGTTATTGATCGTTCCTCATGGAATATCGCGCCCTCGGCCGCACCGGCCTGAACGTTTCCGCGCTCGCTTTTGGCGGCTCATCCCTCGGCTCCGCTTTTCGGTCCATCAAAGAAGCCGACGGCATCCGTGCCGTTCACGTGGCGATCGATCGCGGGATCAACCTCATCGATACCGCACCTTACTACGGAGCAACCACCGCTGAAACCGTGCTTGGCAAAGCGCTGCGAACCGTCCCGCGCGATCGCTACTATCTCGCGACCAAAGTCGCACGCTACGGTCCAGAGATCTCCGATTTCGATTTTTCTGCGGCTCGAGTTACGCGCAGTGTCGATGAAAGTCTCGAGCGCCTCGGCGTGGAGTACGTCGATTTCATTCAGGTTCACGACATGGAGTTCGGGAAGATCGAGCAGATCATCAACGAAACCATTCCCGCCCTGCAGAAACTGAAAGCTGCGGGGAAAGCGCGTTTTGTCGGCATCACCTGTCTGCCGCTGCATCTCTTCCGTGCGGTGCTCGACCGCGTCGATGTGGATCAGATCCAATCGTACTGCCACTACTGCCTGAACGACACGGCCCTCGCCGATTTGCTGCCGTACCTGACTCAGAAACAGCTCGCCATTTTCAGCTCCGCCCCGCTCGCAATGCGTTTGCTGAGCAGCGAAGGCCCGCCTGACTGGCACCCCGCCCCAGCGGCACTGCGCGCCAAATGCGCCGAAGCCGCAGCGCATTGCCGGTCACGGGGAGCCGATCTCAGCAAACTCGCACTGCAGTTCGCCGTCGCCGAACCCGGCATTCACACAACGATTTTAGGCACGGCAAATCCTGCCAACGTGGAACAGAACCTCCGCACCATCGAAGAGCCGCTCGATCGCGAACTGCTCGCCGAAGTTCAGGCAATTCTCGCACCCGTGCATAACGTCACCTGGCCCTCCGGCCGCCCGGAGAACAACCTTCCGCACGGCTGACGGTGACTTGGTCGCCCGCGGATCACGCTAACAGCCGCTAATGAAACAGCCCTCACGTTAAATGCATCGAAAAGTCACTCCCCTCGTCACAGATCAGTGCTTTTTCAGCCGAAAATTCGCGCATCTTCGCGCAATTCGCGGGTGGTGGCCTTTTCCTATCCTTTCGTGAAAACCCTCGTCATCGACTCACCCGGAAAATTTTCGTACGGCGAAAAGCCACGCCCCGAACCTAAATCCGGCGAGGTCCTGCTTCGCGTAAAACGTCTCGGCTTCTGCGGAAGCGATCTCAACACCTTTCGCGGCGGCAATCCGCTGGTGACCTATCCGCGCGTCCCCGGCCACGAGATCGCCGCCATCATCGAGGAGATCACCGCCGACGTGCCTGCCGGGTTCACCATCGGCCAAGCGGTAACCGTGATGCCTTACACTGCATGCGGACGATGTCCGGCCTGCCGCCGCGGACGAGTGAACGCCTGTCAGCACAATCAAACGCTCGGCGTACAGCAGGAGGGCGCCTTCACCGATTACATCGTCGCCCCGTGGCAAAAACTCGTCGCGGCGAAACTTTCTTTGCGCGAACTCGCGTTGGTCGAACCGCTCGCGGTCGGATTCCACGCGGTCGCGCGCGGCCGCGTCAGCTCCACGGATACAGTGCTGGTTTTCGGCTGCGGCATGGTGGGTCTTGGCGCAATCTCCGCCACCGCCCTCGATCGCAAAGCCACCGTGATCGCAGTCGATATCGAGGACGCGAAGCTGACTGTCGCACGAAAAGCCGGTGCAGCTCACACCATCAATTCCCGCACTGAATCTCTTCACGAACGCGTGCGCGCTTTGACCGGCGGCGACGGCCCGGATGTCGCGATCGAAGCCGTAGGAACGCCCGCCACGTTCGTTGCGGCGATTGACGAAGTGGCCTTCACCGGTCGCGTGGTTTATATCGGTTATGCAAAAGCGCCGGTCGCGTATGAGACGAAGGCGTTTGTGATGAAAGAGCTCGATATCCTCGGCTCACGCAATTCGACGCCGGAGGATTTCCGGGCCGTTGTCACAATGCTCGAAGCCGGTCGCTATCCGGTCGACGAAACGATCACGACGACGGTCCCGTTCGCCGAATCAGGGGCCGCGTTGCAGCGCTGGAGTGAAAACCCGGGTGCTGTAACCAAAATTCACGTCGAGCTCTAGCGAGCAATTTACTTTCGAGGCACCACTCGCTCACGCGCGCAGCCACTCTGTAGCCGCCGGTGTGAGAAGACTGCATGAAAAACTCAGCGCTTGGTGTAGGTTGCGCGCTCGTTGCGCGGCGAGCGCGCAATCTACAGTTCAATCCGCGAGACGCCCCGGTCTGAAACTGAGATACTCTCCACCGTTTGTAGTTCGAACGGCGCCCGTTGACGCGTGACGTACTCGCGTTAATCTTTCCTCACGCTCCTGCGCCGGTAAAAGCTGCGAGCGCTCTTCCCAATCCCTAACCCCCAGGAGGCTCTTATGCACAAGCTCATTGCCTGGTCAGAATCGCATCGCGAACTATGGCTCGATTGCGTTCGCATCTACCTCGGTCTCGGGCTGCTCGCCCGTGGCATTATGCTCGCGTTCAATATTCGAACGGAGTTTTTCATGAACCTGCTCTCGAGTTCGAGTGAGCAGTGGCTGATGTCCGGCGTCTTGCTCCACTACATCACGCTGGCCCATTTCGTCGGAGGCGCATTGCTGACTATCGGTCTCTTAACCCGCATCGCGGCAGCTGTGCAAATACCGATCCTCGCAGGTGCGGTATTCATTGTTCACCGTCAGGATGGCCTCTTTGCGCTCGGCCAGTCGCTCGAGCTCTCCGCCCTCGTACTCTTCCTTCTCATCGTAATCCTGGTGGCAGGCGCCGGCCCGCTTTCCGTTGACGCGACGATGGCCGAGCGACGGGCCGCGCCTCACCGGCCCGTCCCGCAAACGTAGATACGCGCTTGATTTCCAGCGAAGCGCCGCCGCAAATTAATCAACTACGCCACCGGCACCACACCCGCCACGGCCGCGCGAAATTCATCGATCGCAAACGGTTTCGACAGACACGCCCGTGAATTCGTTTTCAGAAATTCTTGAAATGCTTCATTGATCACGTCGCCAGTCATGAAAAGCATGCGCGCGGCTGCTGTACGGTCGCTCGTCAGGAGCTGTTCATAGAGATGCATTCCATTTAGTCCGGGCATTTTCCAGTCACACACGATTGCGTCGAATCGCCGCTCCTTGATCCGTTCAAGCGCTTGCTCGCCACCGGTGGCGGTCTCCACGGCGTACCCTTCGTCCTGCAAGAGCTGCGCGGCCAGTTCCAAAATCCACGTCTCGTCGTCGACGATCAAAACCAACTTACCCGCCCCGCGCGTCGATGTGTGTTGCCCTTCCACCACAGGTTTTGGCACGTCGAGTCCGACCGGTGTATCCACAAACGGCAGTTCAATTACAAACATCGCGCCGTCGCCCATATCGCTCTGCACGCTGATTCTTCCCCCATGCTCCTGAATGATGCCGTACGAGAGACTGAGTCCGAGGCCGGTCCCCTGCCCCATCGGTTTCGTCGTGAAAAACGGATCGAAAATGCGCGTGAGATTTTCCTGCCGAATTCCCGGCCCGTTATCTTTGAACTCGATTCGCACCCATTTTGAATCCGCTCGCGTGCGAACGATGATCTTGCCGTCGCGCCGAAACGCCTCCGTCGCCTGCCGCGCGTTACCCAGAATATTGACGAACACCTGCTGGAGTTGATGCGAGTCCGCCATCAAACTCGGCAGTCCGTCCGAAAATTCCTTCACCAGCGTGATGTTACTCGTGCGCAGATCATACGCCATGATCTCGATCACGTCGTCGACCATCGGATTTACCTCCACCAGTTTCCGCTCCGGCGCGTGCTGCCGCGCAAAACCCAACAGGCTCTGCACAATCTTGTGACATCGATGCGCACTCCTGACGATCAGGTCGAGGTGTCGGCGATTCTTGTCGTTCGTTTCAGTGCTGCTCAACACGTCCGCAAATCCGATTACCGCGGTGAGGGGGTTGTTGAGTTCATGCGCCACACCAGCGACGAACTGGCCAACGGCTGACAGTTTCTCACTTTGAATCAGCTGCGCCTGCGTGTTTTTGAGCGTCGAGACAGTTTTCTCCAGTTCCGTGCGCGAACCCTGGAGATTCGACGTCATCTGGTTGAATTCCTCGGCGAGCTCGCCGCATTCGTCGTTCGAGAACCGCTCGATTTTTCGTGAGAAATCGCCGCGGCCAACCGCCTCCGCTAGGTCGCGAAGTTCCCTCAGAGGTTGCGTAATGCGACGGAGAAAAAACCACACCGCCGCCGCCCCAAGCACGATTCCCGCTAGGCTCAAGCCGACCAGCGTCCGCTTGGTTTCTTCCAGGGCGCGGAGACGTTGCTCATAGGATGACAGCAGCAGATACCGAAATCCCTGGCGCGGTTTCGAGGCGTCATACGCCCCCGTTAACGCCAAAAAATGTTCTCCGTTCAACGCGACTCGCTGCACGACCCGCTTGGCCCGCGGTCCCCCGGATGATTCTTCAGCCAGTGGAACCTGCCGGAGCAATTCCTCGTGGTGGTCTGCATCCTTTAACGTCGACGCCACCACCTGCCCATTGGCAACGAGCAGGATTTCCGTTCGGGGCGAACGCAACTGCTGCACCGTCGCATCGTTAATTCGGATACCGACGGTGATTACACCGGCGAGCGGACCTTGCTCCGCGGTGACCGGCACGGAGACAACGCTAAACGCGTGACCGTCGAGTCCAAAACTTCCGGTGGCCGCTTCCCCCGCCAACGCGGTTCGCGTGATCTCAGCCGCCGCCGCTTCAAACGCATCGATCCCGATATCGGAGCTGCGGCTAGCTCGTGCCAATCGTTCGCCTTTCGCCGTGACGAACGAGATCACTTCGTTGTCATCGCCCGCTTCATTGAGCAAATCGCGGAGCAGCCGCTCCATCGTCTTGGGATCGCCCAGATCGGCGAGCACCTTCACTCGCGCCTCGTTGGCAACGATTTGATAACGGGAGAGAAACTCTCGGGACCGGATCTCCAGCGATTTGACAAAGCCGTCCTCGGCCGAGCCGAGTGTTTGGCGTGCTTCATCGAGCATCTGCAGGCCCATTC
>DAITQE010000202.1:0-6617 GCA_036833235.1 Opitutus sp. | reverse complement strand
AGATAGCTCCACGTCTCCGTCAAGACATGCGACGCATTCTTCAGGTAACAACGCAATTCCACCGGTCGGCCTGATCCATCGGGGCGAATGGCAAAGGCCGCCCGCCACGTCCCGTTGTACGGATTTTTCTGCACGGTTGAATGGGTGAGCTGTGCTCCAAGACCGGCCGTGACAATCGCCTCCACCTTGGGATCAGCGCTCTGTTTCGCAAGCGACGGAATGGTGAAATCCACAATGAAGCGTTCGAGGTCGGGTTCATGCGTCTTGGTCCGGCCGTGGCGCGTGGCGATCGCGTATCCAGAAGGTGGACGAATCTGGTCGAGAAACCAGTGCAATCGATACTCAAACTGCAGCGGCTCGCCAATCGCGGGTAATTTCTCCGGCACCCAAAAAGCCACGATGTTGTCATTGGTTTCATCCGGCGTGGAGAGCTCAACCAGACGCACCGAGCCACGACCCCATTTACCAACCGGCTCGATCCAGGCGCTGGGGCGAAGGTGATAAGACGCTTCCAAATCCTGATAATTCTCGAAATTACGATCGCGCTGCCAAAGGCCAAAAGCCCGCGGGTTTTCGTCGCTAAACGCCGCCACGCGGATCGCCGCTGGGTTGGTCAGCGGCCGCCACAACCACTCTCCGGCGCCCGTCCACATCATGAGTCCATCCGAGTCGTGCACCTCCGGACGAAAATCATTCGTCGCTTCATTCGTGTTTTCGCCATGCCAGAACATGCTGGTCAAGGGAGCGAGCCCAACCGTCTTCACGGCCTTCCGGAAAAAGAGCGCTGCCTTCACCTGAGTCAGTGTCTCCGCGCCCGGTGTAATTATAAAACGATACGCTCCCGCCACGCTGGGACTGTCGAGGAGGGCGTAAACGGTGATGCTTTTCGCCAGCGGCGCCGGCCGCTCGATCCAAAAATCAGTGAAGATCGGAAACTCCTCTCCCCCCGGCTCAGCCGTGTTGAGCGCGAGACCTCGCGCCGACAGGCCGTAAATGGCTTTCTGGCAGAGCATCCGATAGTAACTCGCGCCCTGAAACGCGCCAAGTTCGTCGTTGGGTTTGTTGAGCGCGTAGAGGAACTGGAATCCAGCGAAGCCCATCGTCTCGGGCAAATCACCGATTTTCACTTCGTCGTAATCGAATAAGGCACGGTTGAATTTGATCAATTCAGGCTGGCCTTTAATCACCTCGGAAATTTGCACGGTGCGGTTCGCAATGAATCCCGGGTGAAAAAACTGCAGTTGAAACGGCAGCCCAGCGCTTTTCCACCAAGCGCGTTCCGGATTGAACCGTATGCGGCGATGTTCGTCGTAACTCAGCCGCAGGAGCCATTCGGGCACGCGGTTGGCGGGCACCACGTAGTCCGTTCGCGAGAGAGTTTTGGCGCTATCACGCAGGCTTTCGAAACTGAAGCTTGCGAGCGTTGCGTTCGCCGCGCTCGCGAACACGAGGACCAGCATTACGAGCGCCGCATGTAACGAAACGGCCCAAGGATTGTTCACGATATCGTGTCCGCACGGTGCTTGAGAATGGGTGGTTTTCATTTGTCCAAAAAATATCCGCGTTGCTTTTCCGATATCGTCAGTTTCGCCCGCTCCATCACTTTCAACAGATCCTCCCAGATCATCCGCTTGGAACGATTCGACTGATTTCGCAAAATATAGCTCGGGTGGTAGGTGATCATCAGCGGCTTTCCGGCGAATTCATGCCAGCGGCCGCGCACCTCGCCCAAGGCCTTGAACGCACCGGTTCCGAGCAATCCATGCGCCGCGGTCGCACCCAGCGCCACCAGCAACTCCGGTTTCACGATATCGATCTGCGCCTGCAAATACGGCAGGCAATAGTGCATCTCATCCTCGGAGGGCGCGCGGTTGCCGTACTGGATGCCACTCGCATTCAGCGGCATTTCCGGCCTCCAGTTCATGATGTTCCCGATATAGACATCCTCACGTTTCAGACCCATGGCCAAAATCATCTTGGTCAACAGCTGACCCGCCGGACCGACAAAAGGTTCGCCTTGCACTTCCTCCTCCGCTCCAGGCGCCTCGCCGACAAACATGATTTGGGCCTCAAGGCTGCCGACACCCAGCACGACTTTTTTTCCTGGTCGCACGTGAGCGCAACAGATCGCATCGCCAAGAACGCGCTCACGAAGCGCCGCTAACCGAGTCGGTTTGTCTCCGTCGGGCAACACAAACGGCGTCGGAGCCGGAATCGTCGAAACCGGGAGTTTGGGCGCGACGTCGGGCTCCACAGGCTCAGGTTGTCGCGACGGCATGCTGACGGTGGCCACGCGAGGTGGGATTGCGGCGGGAGACTCTTTCACGGGCGCGACCGCTTCAGGCGATCGTGATGCGGCGCGTTTTCCGATGGCCCGGCGGAGCAATGCCACGCTTTCATCTGAAACCACCACTGATTTTACTCCGGTGCTTTTCAGCCTGCGCAGTTCATCCGTTAATGCCGTGAGGGAATTATGCATTTGGGTAATTACGTTACACGCGCCGACAGCAGTTTCTCGACATATTTCCCGAGCAAATCGAATTCCAGGTTAACCCTATCGCCGACGCTTCTCGATCCAAGATTGGTTACAGCAAGGGTGGTCGGAATCAGCCAGACGGCGAATGAATCGCCATCGGTTTCCGCCACCGTTAAAGAGATGCCATCGATCGCAATGCTGCCTTTGTGAATAAGGTAGCGCTCGCTGCCCTCCGGGGCCCTCACACGCAAATAATGATCTTTACCACGCGGCTCGAAAACCTCGATGACGCCCAAGCCGTCGATATGGCCTGACACAAAGTGACCGCCGATTTTGCCGTCGAACCGCAAGCTACGCTCGAGATTGACGCATCCGCCTTGAGCGACGAATGAGAAATTGGTCAGCCGGCGAGTCTCTTCCAACACGTCAAACCAGAGGTGCTTTTCGTCCACGCGCGCCACGGTCAGGCAACAGCCGTTCACGGCTACACTGTCGCCAAGCGCCGCTCCCTCGAGCACAGTGCTCGCGGCAACTTGCAGCCGCCACGCTTCCGCCTCGGGCGTAAACGCCATGACCTGTCCGGTTTCCTCAACAATGCCAGTGAACATAAAAATTATCAGAGTTTCAGCCGCAGCACGGCCGTTTCTCCCCCGCGACTCACGAGAAGAACAGATTCAGCGCGAGAACGATCAGACTCGATCGCAGCTAATTTAGCCGCAGCGGCGGCGAACGTTTTCACCTCCGCCCCATCGATTTCCTTTATCCAATCGTCCGTTCGTAAACCAGCCGCAGCGGCAGGACTGTTGGGCTTCACAAAATGCGCAATCACGCCCGTCGCCTCGGTGGTCTTCGCTCGCCGGACTACGGCGTCGTCATAAACAAATTCGCGCGCCGTGAATCCGAGGCGGTCAAAATATTTCCGATCGGCTTCACTGAATAGCCGCGGCTGTTCGCCCACGATAATTTTTGCCTCCACCCGATCCGCACCACGAAGCACCGTAAACGTGATCGCATCACCCGGTCGGAGTTTCTGAATTTCGCGACCCACGTACCCGACGACGACGCGATCCGGCTTGAATCGCGGGAGCGGTTTCCCGTCGATCGCCACTAAAATGTCGCGATCTCTCAGTCCGGCGGTCGCCGCCGGACTTCCCTCTAAAATTTCACTTACAACGAGTGCAGGTTGGTTGCCGAGCTTAAGAAACTTTGCGACTTCCGGGTCCACGGGCTCGAGTCCGTAAGCTCCGAGCCACGCCAGCGGGCGGCCAAACACGTTGTGGGGAATGCGATCCAGATAAGGCAGAATTTCATTCGCGAGAAGCAAGGCGCCACTCTCTTCCACGTTGACCATGATCACAGGCAAACCGCCGCGGTCATCGCGCGAAAATTGAATATAGTTCTGTCCAAACGAACTCGCACCCAGACCAATGAACTCACCCGCGCGATTAAACGCCGGCAAACCTGGCCCGGCGACTTCCTGTTGTGCGATCGCGGTGCGCTGCGGCAGCGATTGCACCAGCGCTACGCGACTAGACAGGAGATACGGCGTAAAATCTTCATCCTTGTTACGCAGCCCGATTCCCCAGAGCTCCTCCGCGATTTTCGGCTCCAGACCGGGCTTGCCCGCAAACGTCGTAATTGGAACCAACGCCGAACGGATCGACGCGGCAGCACGAACGAAATGCCATCCCGTTAGCGCGTCTTGTCCAAGATACTCGCCGCTGACGCTCGTTGGATTTCCCGGCTGATAAATTTTAAAATCCTTCAGTTGCGAGGGCGTTGTGCGTGGATTCACCGCCACCGATGGCAGGATGATCGTGCCTTCGTGATCAATCACCGTGCCGTAGGAAACGCTCGGGCGGCGTTCAAATTCGGTCTCGGCATAATACTCCACCGCAACAACGGACTTCACCCGCTCCGCCCACAACTCCGGGAGATCCGCAGCTCGCAGCGAACCTCCGAACATCAGCAGAACAAACGAAATACTCAGACACCGTTGGACACGTTGCGGTGCTGCGGTGATTCGCCGATAACCCAAAGGGCTTCGGCGAATGCGCATCGAGAGCGTGCTGATGAGCAGCGGGAAATTCATGGTTTCAATACGTAAAGGGAGATCTGTCGATTGCGCAGCACGTCAACGAGCACAGGTTCAGGCTGGCCCTCGTATCCCGCATACGCGCGCTTAAGGACATCAAGCGACCCCACTGGTTGCTGATTCACCTTGGCCAAGATATCGCCGCGCGAAATCCCGACGACCGCCGCTGGAAATCCAGGCTGCACTCCGATCACCAGAACTCCGCCGGAATCAACCAACTGATTCTCCCGGGCAAACGTTCGGGAAATTTTCCTCACGCTCAGTCCCCACTTCTCGAAGGCCCACTCTTCCCCCACTCGACTCTCCAGCAATTCTGTCACAACGGAATAATCGCGGACGTCTGCGCCCCGTTTTATCGTCAGCTTCAGCTTCGAACCGACAGGTTGACTCGCGATCAGGTTCTGAATCGGTGGCAACTGCTCGGGAAACCGGCCATCCACCTTCGTGTTGTTAACCGCGAGAAGAATATCGCCGCCACGAATCCCCGCGCGCGCCGCGGGTGAATCGCGATCGACGTTGTTGATCAGCAAACCGGTATTCGATGAAAGCGAATAAAACGCTTCGAAGTCCCTCATGTCCCGCGGCACGATTCCCACATAACTGCGAGTGACCGCGCCTTTCTGCACGAGTTCAGCGACGACGCGTTGCGCGATGTCGGCCGGAATCGCGAAACCTAGATTATCGGCGCCGCTGTAACCTCGGGAATTTATGCCGACGACCCGTCCGTCAGCCGTGACCAATGGGCCGCCCGAGTTGCCGGGGTTAATCGCCGCGTCGGTTTGCAGCCACGTATTGAACGTCCCTGTTTCATAGCCGTTCACGCCTCGTGCATCCTCGAAATAACGATTGTTGTTCGAAATAATTCCCCGCGTCGCGGTGCGCGTCAGCCCGAACGGCGTGCCCACCGCAAAGACCGTTTCGCCGACGGAGAGCGACCGACTGTCACCGAATTTCGCCCGGGTAAATTTCAACCCGCGTCGTTTCACTTCAGCCATATCCAGGCGCAACAACGCAAGATCCGTCCAGTGATCCCAGCCCACGAGCGTAGCGTTCACCCGCTCCAAGCTGGCGAGAGTGATCGACAACTCGACGGAACGCGGACTTGCGACATGCGCGTTGGTCAGCACGAGCCCATCCGCGGACAAAATCACGCCGGAGCCAATGCTCGACGCGAACCGTCGCGCGCCCGCTTCGAACGCGAGCTCGCGCACATCGATGCGAACCACGGCGTCGAGCAGTTGGTTGAACCCCCGGCTCATCGCAGCGGACGCGTTCGACACCGCAACGAAACAGCTGACCACGAGCGTGAAGATTGACCGAAGAGGGAAAGGTTTCACAGTGGCGAGTTCACGCGAATGGCTACCAGCAGCAAAGATTACAACTTCCAAGAGATTGAGCCTCACTGGCAATCTTTCTGGGACCGCAATCGCTCGTTTCGGGCGGACAACGCTTCGTCGAAGCCGAAATATTACGTGCTCGACATGTTCCCGTATCCGTCGGGCGCGGGTCTGCATATCGGCCATCCGGAAGGCTACACCGGCACCGACATTATCGCGCGCTACAAACGCGCGAAGGGCTTCAATGTCCTGCACCCAATCGGCTGGGATGCGTTCGGGCTTCCCGCCGAGCAGCACGCCGTAAAAACCGGGACGCACCCCGCGGCGAACACGCAAAATAATATCACCAATTTCCGGCGGCAGATCAAAGCGCTCGGATTTTCCTACGATTGGGAACGGGAAATCGACACCACCGACCCGAAGTATTTCCGATGGACGCAATGGATCTTTCTTCAACTCTTCAAACGCGGCCTGGCGTACGTGGACGAGCGCCCCGTTTGGTGGTGTCCAGAGTTGCGCACAGTCCTGGCGAACGAGGAAGTCGTCGACGGCCGAAGCGAAGTCGGCGGTTTTCCAGTCGAACGCCGTAATCTCCGCCAATGGGTTTTGCGCATCACCGCCTACGCGGATCGCCTGCTCGCGGACCTGAAAAACGTCGATTGGCCTGAATCGACGAAACGAATGCAGGAAGCATGGATTGGCCGCAGCG
>DAITQE010000201.1:969-6659 GCA_036833235.1 Opitutus sp. | reverse complement strand
CGCCCGGCCAGCCAGTTGAACCGAGGCTGGCGGAATTCCTCCGTTACGTGCTGACCCGCGAAGGCCAGGCGCTCGTGGCGGAGAAGGGCGGCGGTTACCTGCCGATCACGGCACCGTTTGCCGCGCGGGAATTGAGAAAACTGGAGTGATTTTATGAAAACCATTGGCGCGCTTCATTGGTTTCTTGCCGGGTGGCGGGTGCGATGGCGCGAGAGAAATTTCAACCAAATCGACAACGAGAAATTATCCATGAAGAACAAAATGATCCCGTGTGCCCTCGTTGCACTCGTAGTCGGCGCAGCGCACCTGTGCGCCCAAACCGAAAAAAATTCCACCGGTCTTGCCATGCAGGAGGCGCGTGCGGAAGGGCTCAAGACCAAGGGAAAGAAAGCCTATTATCCCGCTGACAAGTGGGATCTCGGCGACCTGCCTGCCTACCAGCCGAAGACCAAGGTCACCGGCACGATCCGGCTGTGGGGCAGCAACTACATCGTCGATGGCAACGTCGGCGAATATTGGGAAAAGGCCTTCCGGAAATTTCACCCCGGCGTGACGTTCGAATACAACATGCTGACCACGCGGGCCGCTGTGCCCTCGCTGGTTTACGGAGTCTCGGACATTGGTATGGGCCGGAAGATCACCACCGAGGAACTGCAGCTGTTCCAGCGCTACAAGAATCACGACCCGCTGGAGATCACCATCGCCACCGGCTCCTACAATGTAACGGGTTGGCAGCCCGGTTTTGGCATCGTCGTGGCCAAGAATAATCCGCTCACGAAAATATCTTTCGAGCAGCTCGACGGGATATTCGGCGCCGAGCGGCTCGGCGGTT
This sequence comes from Opitutus sp., assembly GCA_036833235.1. GTDB lineage: Bacteria > Verrucomicrobiota > Verrucomicrobiia > Opitutales > Opitutaceae > Opitutus. Next base: position 5,827 of record DAITQE010000201.1, on the reverse strand, counting down.
GGACAGGCACCGACTGGCACCCGGAGTTTGCGCGCGGCCCGGAGAAGAACATCCGCAAATGGGGGCAGCTCGGGCTCACCGGCGAGTGGGCGGACAAGGAAATCACTCCCTACGGTTTGAATCAGCGTTATCACCAAGCGGTCGAATTTTCCGACGCAATTCTGCAGGGCAGTGACAAGTGGAACGAACGGCTGCGCATTTATGCCAACTACGTCGGCGCAGATAACGGGAAGGGTTCGTCGATGGGCTTCGGCCGGCTGAAGCGCGGCCTCAATGAAGATCTCATTCAGGACCGCTATGGTATAGCCTACGTGGCGGCGCCCGTTGGGGCCAACCTGCCGCCCGAACTGAAGGTGCTCGAACTCGCGCGCACGGACGCCGGCCCCTACTATGCCTACACGTTGGAAAATCTCCGCAGCCGGAAGTATCCGCTCTACGACGAGATTTACGCCTACACCGACCAGCCGCTCGATCCGAAGGTGCGGGAATACCTCCGCTTCATCGTCAGCCGCGAGGGCCAGGAGTTGGTGATGAAAGACGGCAAGTATCTGCCGCTCACAGCGGAAGTTTCCCGGGAACAGCTCAAAAAACTCGATCAGCCCGGAACGGTGGGAATGGGTTCCAATTGAATGCTCCTCAATCCATGAAAGCGCGCATTCGTTTGTCAGCGGGCCCGGCGTAGGGCCTGCGACCGCACTCGATCGGGGAATCGGATGCGGAGCTGGCCAGGTTCGAATGAAATTTATGAAACCGTCCAAATACCTCGGGCAAACCGGCCGCGTCGCCTTTGCCGCCCTCGCTCTTTCCGTCGCTGGCTCTGTTCCGCTGCGCGCCGCAGCTCTCAATTCCATCGAGGTCCAGAACTCCCGCGCCCGAATGATGAAAGCGCGCGGCTACACCGTTCACTACACGAAGCAGTTCAACCTGGATGATCTGCCGCACTACGTCCCCGAGCAGAAGGTGTCAGGCTTGATTCGATTGTGGGGCTCCAATTACTTCACTGACAGCCCGCTCGCCGGATGGTGGGAAAAGAAATTCCGCGAGTATCAGCCGGACGTCACGTTCGACTTCCACCTCAACACCAGCGAGCACGCGATCTCCGGCCTCATCTTCGGCAAATCCGACTTGGGACCGCTGGGCCGCCAGATCATGTGGGACGAGGAACTCGCCTATCAGCGCGAGTTCAACCATCTCCCGCTCGGCATTGTCGTGGTGACTGGCAGCTATGACGTCTCCGGGTGGAATCCTGCCATCGGCGTCTATGTCAACAAGGACAATCCCATCAGCCAGCTCAGCCTGGAGCAGATCGACGGCATTTTCGGCTGCGAACGCACCGGCGTCTGGCGTGACCTCAACTGGGACGAGAGCTACGCCCGCGGCCCGGAGAAGAACATTCGGACCTGGGGCCAGCTTGGCCTGAAAGGGGAGTGGGCGAACAAGCCGATCCACGTGCTCGGCTACAACCTCCAATATCATTTCATGCAGGAGATCACGTCCCGGGCCTTTGGCGGCGTCACCAACAAGTGGAACGAGCAGCTCCGCGAATACGCGAACAAGCTGATGCCCGACGGAAAACTCAAGCTCGCCGGCGAGCTGATGATGGAGGACGTCGCGAAAGATCCTTACGCCATCGCCTACGTCGCGGGCGGGAATGCCTGGATGAAGCCCGCGAACAAGTTGCTCGCGCTCTCCGTCAAGACCGGCGGTCCGGCCTACAAGCTGACGCTCGATAATGTCCGCGCCCGAACGTATCCGATGTATGCGGACGTATTTTTCTTCCTCGATCGGGATCCGGCCAAGCCGGTCGATCCGAAACTCAAGGAGTTTCTCCGCTTCATCCTCAGTCGCGAGGGACAGGAGTTGGTGATGAAGGACGGCAAGTATCTCCCGCTCACCGCCGAGGTTGTCCGCGCCCAACTCCAAAAACTCCAATGAAAACACTCCGACAAAAATGTATCCGCGCCGCAGTAACGCTGGCGCTTTCCGCGCTTGCCGTCCTCCCGCGTCTCAGCGCGCAAGCCGAACAATCGGCGGACACGAAGAATGCGCTCAAGGCCCAGGTCGAGCATTTCCGCATTGTCCGCGAGCGCGGCGAGACGGCTTTTTATAAGCCGCAATTTGATTTGAGCGGATTGCCGCATTATCAACCGACCAAGCTGCTGACCGGCTGGATCCGGATTCACGGCAACAACTATATCGCGGACGGCAAGGTCGGCGAATACTGGCAGAAGGCCTTCGCCAAATATCAACCGGGCATCCGGCTCTCTTATTATTTGCCGACCTCGGCGGGATCCTTCGGCGCGCTCGACTACGATCTCGCCGACCTGATCATCTCGCACCGGCCAGGCTTTTACGACCTGCTCGCCTACGAGCGCATGAAAAATTGCGACCCGGTCGAGATCGCCGGCCTAACGGGTTCCTACGACGTCGGCGGCTGGGAGAATTCCTACACCATCGTCGTCAACGGCGAAAATCCGCTCAAGGGCATCACGATGGCCCAGCTCGACGGCGTCTTCGGCGCGGAGCGCGACGGCGGCTGGGTCGGCACGAACTGGCGGCCCGACCTGGCGCGCGGCCCGGAGAAGAACATCCGCACCTGGGGCCAGCTCGGCCTGACCGGCGAATGGGCCGACAAGCCGATTAACGTTTACGGCTTCAGCCTGCGCTACAACACCGCGGTGGCCTTCTGCGACCTCGTGCTCAAGGGCAGCGACAAATGGAACGAGAAGATCCACGCCTACGGAAATTACATGGCCCCCGACGGCAAGCGCTACCTCGAGGCCGACCAGATCACCGAGGCCATCGGTCACGACAAATATGCGATCGGTTTCAACCGCTATCGAGGCGAGCGTCCGAACGTGCGCCGCCTCGCCGTGGGCGGAGAAACAGGACCGTTGGTCGAGCACACGCTGCAAAACGTCCAGAACGGCACCTATCCACTGGCGACGCAGGTTTACTTCTATACCACCGTGCTGCCCGGCCAGAAGATGAACCCGATGGTGAAGGAGTTTCTCCGCTTCGTCCTGAGCCAGGAAGGCCAAACGGAGGTCCAACGCGACGGCAAATACCTCCCTCTCACCGCCGGGATGGTCCGCGAGCAGTTGAAGAAGCTGGAGTAAGCCGACTCCCATGAAGATGAACATGCTTTCGCTTCAATTGAGATTCCTGATGTCGGTGCTGGCGTCGTCGTCGCTGCAGGTTGTCGCCGAAGCCGGGTCCGCTGAATCGGCGTCCGGTCTCCGGCTGGTCGCAAAGATTTCCGTCCCGGGAATGACCGGCACCTGGGATCATCTCGCGGCGGACGCGAAGACGGCGCGACTGTTCGCCAACGCGCAGGACATCCACTCGCTCCAGATCTTCGATCTCAAAACCAACCAATTCGTCCGTACCATTACCGGTCCTTTCAACCGTAATCAGGGCGCCGCGTTTTTGAAGAACACCGGCCAGGTTGCGATCAGCAATGGCCGGAGCGGCACCGTGACGTTTCTGAACAGCGAGACGCTAGAGCCACCTGGCAAGAGCATTGGGATCGGTCTTGGCGCCGATCTGATGTCGTATGATCCGGCGGCAAAGCTGCTCTACGTCGATCATGGCGGCCGCGATTCGAACCGCGGTTTCGGGGCGGTCGCGATTATCGACACGGTCAAGGACGAACTCATCGCCGACATTCCCACGGACCTGCGGCCCGCAGCGATGGCCATCGAAACGCGGGGCCCGCGGTTGTTCGTCTGTGTGCCCAATGCGAACCAAATCGCGGTGATCGACCGGCCGAGCGAACGGATCGTGGCGCGCTTCGAGCTGACGACCTCGAAGAAACCAGTCTCCATCACGTTCGATGAGGCGGATAAACGCCTCTTCGTTCTCACCCGCACGCCTGCCCAACTCGTCGTTCTCGACAGCGATTCAGGCCGGACTGTGGTGGCGCTTCCAACTGTCGGGGAAGCGGAGGACGTTTTTTACGATGCGACGCATCACCGCCTTTATGCGACCGGGCTTGAAGGCGTGGTCCACTGTTACCGCGCGCTGTCGCCCGATCATTATGAGCTTGTGGCCAAAGTTCCGATCAAGCCGCACGCCGGCTCGTCGCTGTTGATTCCAGAACTCGATCGGTTCATCGTTGCTGTGGCGCAGCACGCGAGCGAGCTCCCGGAGATTTGGGTTTACGAAACGCTCCGATGAGACCGCGCTTTGTTCTTCTCGCCGCCGTCCTAATCGCGACCACCGCCGCTCGAGGTGCGGATCCGTCCGACGCGCTTCCGGGCTATCACCCGGAAACCACCGTCACCGGCACGATCACGACTTGGGGGCACGTTTTCATGAAGGATGTGATGAAGAACTGGGAGGAAGGTTTCCGAAAATTTCATCCGGAAGTTCGGTTTGTGGATAACCTGGTCAGCAGTGCCGCTGCGACCGGGGCGTTGTTCACGCATACGGCCGATCTCGGTTTCGTCGGCCGGGAAATCCGTCCGATGGAGGTGGCCGGCTACAACCGCGTCATGAAGCACAAACCCTACGGAGTTCAGGTGATGACGGGAGCACTGGGCAACCCGGACAAGAGCGTCGCTCTGGGCATTTTTGTGCATCGAGGAAATCCGCTGGCGCGGCTGACGTTTACGCAACTGGACGCCATCTTCGGCGCCGAGCACCTGCGCGGTGCCCGGCAAAATATCCGTACGTGGGGCCAACTCGGGCTAACCGGTGAATGGGCGGACCAGTCGATCCGGGTGTATCAGGGGGTATTGGACGCTGCGCCGGCGTTTTATTTCTCGGTCGAGGTGATGAAGGGCAGTTTGCTTTGGAACGAAAACACCCGCGTCTTCGACGACATCGATCGGCCGGGTGGCAAGACGGTCACGGC
>DAITQE010000201.1:0-959 GCA_036833235.1 Opitutus sp. | reverse complement strand
CCCGCCAGATTGTAGCTGCGCTCGCGGTGGACCGCTACGGCATCGCTCTGGCCGGAGTTGGTACACCGAATCCCGACGTAAAGCTGATCGCGATCGCACGGAGCGATGGCGGGCCCTGGATCGAACCGACGATGGACACTGTCCTGAACCGATCCTATCCGTTCGCGCGCTCGGTCTGGATCTATGTGAACCGCGCTCCGGGCCTGCCGCTCGAGCCGAAAGTGCGTGAGTTTCTCCGCTACATCTTGAGCCGCGAGGGCCAGCAGGACGTGGCTCGCGAGGGCGAGTATCTGCCGCTGACTGCCAGCCTCGCGCGCGCGGAAGCCAGGAAACTGGAATAATCGCCCGATGAAACCTGCTTCGGGTTCCTGCACAGTATAGTGCCGTGACCTGTCTGGACGAGTGGTCCTTTTGTGGGATCTGATGAGGCGTCCGTTGCGGCAATCAAAATCACCTTGAACGTTGGCCCACCGTAGCCATCGTCACGTCCGGCGATGGACTCCGCCGACCCGAAAGGGTGAACCGCTTGGCCCCGCGCCAGTCTGATGATTCCTACAAGTTCAAGGAATCATCATGCGACTCTACTTGTGGATCATGCTCGGCAGCGCGCTCGGTGGCGGCGCGCGTTTCTTCATCTCGGGCCTCACGGCGAACTGGATCGGCGGGACGTTTCCCTGGGGCACGTTCGCCGTTAACGTCACCGGTTCGTTCGTCATCGGCTTTTTCGCCACGCTCACTGGACCGGACGGACGCGTTTTTGTCGGCGGAACCGGACGGCAGTTTTTCATGACCGGCATCTGCGGCGGCTACACGACATTTTCGTCGTTTAGCCTGCAAACGCTCACCCTCGCGAACGATGACGAGTGGCTGTACGCCGGCGGCAACGTGATCGTTTCCGTCGTTTGCTGTCTCGCGGCGGTGTGGCTCGGTCACGTCGCCGCTGCCGCCTTGAACAATTT
>DAITQE010000200.1:0-6668 GCA_036833235.1 Opitutus sp. | reverse complement strand
GGCTTGGGCGGGACGCCCAAGCCGGCACGCGAGACGCGTGCGCTCCCCGGACCAATGCAACCAAGCCGAAGCAAGCTTCGGGGTATCGACCCACCGCGAATGAATCCATCCGTGTCATCGCGAGGAGCGCAGCGACGTGGCGATCCATCTAGAGTTCTTCGTGGATTGCCGCAGTCGGCAGGCCTCCTTCGCAATGACAAACAGGTGAGTTCATTAGCAGCCCATTTGCGGCCCAAAGCACCAAGGCCGAACGAATGCGTCGGTAAGACAAAAGGCGCGCCGCCCAATGATCCGCGCCAATAAAAAAGCCGCCTCGGCCCCACCGAGGCGGCTATAATGACCTAAACACCAAGCAAACCTAATTTGTAACAAACCTACAAACTACACCCTGATAGACGCACTCAGTGGCGACAACGTTCAACCAAGTTCAGCCATCTTCTCATCTGAGCGTCGATGCAGGCCAGCCGCGCCCGCCGATCGCCAGATTGTCTGGCGGTAATTCCTTAGGCACACGCGGATTGCGAATTACTTCCGTCGAATGCGAGGCGATCAAAAAAAACGAAACAAAATCGTCGCAGACGACGTTGTTTCCCGGACTGGTTCGTTTTTTTTCAGCCCGTTTCCCCACCTGAGTTTTGAAACCAAAACTTGGCCCCACGCCTATGCGCGGTCGCCTCGAGAAAAACCGCTGAAGACGTGCCCCGGACTTACTTTCGCCGTAAGAACATGCCGAGCAGCAGGCCGAGTCCGAGGGCGACACCGATCGATTCGTACGGATGGGCGCGGACGGTTTCGTCCGCCTTCTTGAAAGCTGCTTTGGATGACTCGATGCCCTGCGCCTGGAGAACTTTATAGGTGGCTTTCGCCCGTTTGAGCGCAGCTGCGACCCGGGTGCGCGCCTCCTTGGTTTTCTCGCTGGCATCGTCAGCGGTTGCCCGGAGGAGCGCCTCCGCGTCCTCGGCCAACGCGCTCAGATCGGCCATGACGCGTTCACGCGCAAGCTGGCTCTGATCCAAATGCGGGAAGTGAATTTCCATAGATGTTTTAGGGTTGATCCGGAATTAAGGGAGGACCGGGCAATAGCAGGTCAACGTTGCAGATGCACAGCAGGCCAGATCTGCGCCAGATGTGGTCTACAAAGAGCGGTCTCAGGTTGGTTGGTTCCCACGCTGCGCTCAATCGTTATATTTGCGGTTTGTCGGGTTCGGGCGTCGAGGCGTGGCGCAGATGGACGACCCGTTGCGGGAATGGTATTTCAATTCCGGATTCGCGGAGCTTGCGTTCGATGGCGAAATTGATCGCGCTCCGGAAACCGCGGGGCGAATGGCTCATTTCCACCGTCCACACCGCCAGTTCGAAATTCAACGAACTGTCGCCGAACGCATCGAAGTAAACCATCGGCGGAGGCTCCTTCAGCACGCCCGGGGACGCGTCCGCCACCTCGAGCAACGCGCGTCGGAGAAGTTCGACATCGGTCCCGTAGGCCACTCCGACCGGCAGCCGCACCCTCACGCGCGGATCGCCATGACTCCAATTGGTGACGGGATGCGAGGTCAGGTCCGAATTCGGCACAATGATCGCGATGTTGTCATTCGTCACGACGATGGTGCTGCGCAGACTGATCTTGGTAACGTTGCCAGCCACACCAGCGACCTCGATGCGATCGCCGACTGCAACCGGCCTTTCGGCGAGCAGGACCAGACCACTGACGACATTCGCCACGACATTCTGGAGGCCGAAACCCAGACCGATTCCGAGCGCACCGGCTACAACGGCCAATGAGCTGAGGTCCACTCCGTTCGCGACCAGCGCGACATAAAAGCCGAGCGTCACGAATGTGTAGCTGAACATCGCCGCGATGGCGTATCTAAGTCCGGGATCAAAGTGCGTTCGTTCCAGCAGCCGACGCAGCACCAGTCGCTTGATCGCCAGATTGAGGATGAGCACACCTGCGATCCAAAAAAAGATCTTCGCCAGGAGAAGCACGGTGACCGACGAATCGCCGAAGCGAATCAATGGATAATTCAGCCAGTGGAGAGGGTGGACGGTGGTGAGATCGAGGGAGGCGATAACGTTCATAACCAGAGATGGAGCTAGAAACTGGAAGGGCGATGCGCCCAGAACGTGGGCCGCCTGAATCCCCGGCGCCGGTTGCCAGCGCCGCGCGTTACTAGAAGTGGGAGTGTCGGCGCGATCGAGACGCGAGCAAGCTTTTGCGAGCGAAATAGGACGCCGAGGACGCGCTGGCGACGAGCGGTTCACCCGGCCGGCGCATGCACCGTTGAGCCGCGGGAGTGCAGCCGCGCTCGCACGTAGCCTGACACCCGGAGCCGCATACGATCCAGCGCGAGATACACCACCGGCACGGTATAAAGAGTCAGCAACTGGCTCACCGCCAGGCCGCCGACAATCGCGAGCCCAAGGGGGCGGCGCATCTCGACGCCTTCTCCGTTAGCCAGCACAAGGGGCAAAGCGCCCAGCAGCGCCGCAATGTTCGTCATCATGATCGGCCGCAACCGCAGCTGCGCCGCTTGATAAGTCGCGTCGCGCGGCGAACGCCCGTCGATTCGCTCCGTCTGCAGCGCGAAATCGATCATCAGGATCGCGTTCTTCATCACGATGCCGATCAGCAGAAAAAGTCCGAGCAGTGCGATCAGCGTGAACTCCGTGCCGGTCAGTCGGAGGGCGAGCAGCGCTCCGAGCCCGGCCGATGGCAGCGTCGAAAGAATCGTCAGAGGATGCACCGTACTTTCGTACAGGATACCGAGAACGAGGTACACCGCAACGAGTACGCCGAGGATCAGGAGCGGCTGCTGCTGCAAGCTTTGCTGGAAGGTCTGCGCGGTGCCAGCGAGTTTCCCCTGCACTTCCGTGGGCAACATGATCCGCGCCATCGCCCGGTCGATCGCCGCGAGGCCCTGTTCGAGCGAGACGCCTTTGGCCAGACCGAAGCCGACGTTCTCCGCCGCGAACTGGCCCCAGTGGCGCACGTGATCGTTGATCAACGAGTACTCGTAGCGTGTGAAGGCCGAGAGCGGCACTCGCGTGCCGTTCGCACCGATCACCTGCACTTGATCGAGGACCGAGGGATCTGCCGTGTAGCGCGGATCCAGCTCCATCACCACGCGGTATTGATTCAGGTTGTCATAGATCGTCGAGATTTGTCGCTGGCTGAAAGAGCTGTTCAACACCTCGGTCACCATGCGCATGTTGACGCCGAGCCGGCGCGCGGCTTCCCGGTCGATCGTAAGCATCACCTGCTTCGCGCCTTCATCCGACGGGGCGTCCACGTCGGTCAGTTCAGGTATCTGCTGCATGGCGACAGCTACTTTGGGCGCCCATCGCCGCAGCAATGACAGGTCGTCGGAGAGCAGTGTGTAATCGTAGGAGCCTGCGTCCGACGTTCGCGGCATCTGGATATCCTGCGAGACATTCAACCAGAATGCGCCGCCCGGCACGGGCGGAACTTTCAAGCGCAGCCGGTCAATCACCTCACTCGCTGGCACGCCGCGCTCCGCCCGCGGCTTAAGGCGAGCCATCATCCAGCCATTGCTGATCCCGTTGCCACCGCCACTCATGCCAATGACATCCTGCACCGCGGGATCCGCCATCACGAGCCGACGATAGATTTCAATTTTCGGCTGCATGAGCTGAAATGAAAAACCATCGTCCCCCCGCACAAATCCCCCCATCTGTCCGGTATCCTGCAGGGGCAAAAAACCTTTCGGGATGTTCACGTAAAGCGACACGTTGAGCGCAATCGTCCCGGCAAAGATCAACAACATCAGCGTCGGGTGCCGCAGCACCCACGAGAGCGTGCGCGCATAAAACCCGCGGACCGCTGTAAAGCCGCGTTCGCTCCAACGCCCCAGACCGCGTTGCGTGGTAGGTGCGTGCGGTTTCAACCACCGCGAGCACAAGCTGGGCGTGAGCGTCAGCGACACCGCCAGCGAAACCAGCATCGCCGCCGCGAGCGTGATCGAAAACTCGCGAAACAGCCGCTCGACAAGGCCGCCCATGAACAGGATCGAGATGAACACTGTGACCAGCGACAGGTTCATCGCCAGCAGCGTGAAACCAACTTCCTTCGCGCCTTTCAACGCGGCTCGCATCGGCGTCAGTCCGCGCTCGATGTGGCGCGAAATATTCTCCAGCACCACGATGGCGTCGTCGACCACCAGGCCCGCAGCCACGATGAGCGCCATCAGCGACAGGTTGTTCAGCGAAAATCCGTACAGGTACATGATCGCGAACGTACCAATCAACGACACCGGGATGGCCAGACTCGGAATCAACGCGGCCCGCGCATTGCCGAGGAACACGAGCACGACGAGCATGACCAGCCCGGCCGAGAGCAGGAGCGTGAAGCGGGCCTCGCGCAACGTCGCCCGGATTCCCGGCGAGCGATCCATCACGGTCGTCAGATCGGCGTCCGCCGGCAACAGGGCGCGCAAACCCGGAAGTTGCGCGTTGATCGCATCGATCGTGGCAATGATGTTCGCGCCCGGCTGGCGCTTGATCATCAGCAGCACGGCCGGTCGGTCGTTGTGGAAGCCGCTGCTCAACCGGTCTTCGACCGAATCCGTCACTGTCGCGACATCGCCCAGCCGTACCGCTGCGCCGTCGCGGTAGCGGATGATGAGCGGCAGGTATTGTTCGGCCCGCCGTAGCTGATCGCTCGTTTGGACCTGCCACTGTCGGTCGCCGTGCTCGATCATTCCGCGCGGTCGCACCGAGTTGGTTTCCACGATCGCGCGCCGCACTTCGTCCAGCGAAATACCCTGTTGCGCCAGCGCGTTTGGATTCAACTGCACGCGGACCGCCGGCAGCGAACTGCCGCCGACCGAAACCTCGCCCACGCCGTTGACCTGCGAAATTTTTTGGGCGAGCACCGTTGACGCCACATCGTACAACGCACTGGGAGCGAGATTGGGCGAACTCAACGCCAGCGCCATGATCGGTGCCTGCGATGGGTTGACTTTTCGGTAGCTCGGATTGCGCGGCATGCCAGATGGGAGCTGCCCCCGCGACGCATTGATCGCCGCCTGCACGTCGCGAGCGGCCGCATTAATGTCGCGGTCGAAATCAAACTGCAGCGTGATGCCGGTCGCGCCTTGTCTGCTCCCCGACGAAATCGAGAGCACGCCGGCGATGCTGCCGAGCGCACGTTCCAGCGGCGTGGCCACGCTCACTGCCATGGTCTCCGGACTCGCGCCAGGCAATGACGCGGAAATCTGGATCGTCGGAAAATCCACCTGCGGCAATGGCGCCACCGGGAGCAAACCATACGCCACCATCCCCAACAGCACGACCGCGAGTGCAATCAACGCGCTCGCCACGGGACGGCGGATAAACGGACGGGACAAATTCATCGCGTCACACCTTCTGGCAGTGTCGCACCCTGGATGGGCGTGCCGGCACGGGCCGCGCTCATCCGTCGCGCAATTCGGTCAAAGAACAGGTACACCACCGGCGTCGTGAACAGCGTCAGGACTTGGCTCACCAGCAGGCCACCCACCATGACGAGTCCGAGCGGCTGGCGCAGTTCGGCTCCCGAGCCGGTGGACAACATCAGCGGCAACGCGCCAAACAGCGCCGCGAGTGTCGTCATCAGGATCGGGCGAAAGCGCAACAATGCCGCCTGCCGAATCGCCGCCCGCGGAGAAAGCCGCTGTCGGCGTTCAGCCTCGAGCGCGAAATCGATCATCATGATTCCGTTCTTCTTCACCAACCCGATCAGCAGGATGATCCCGATGACCGCAATCATGTCCAACGGCCGCCCGGTTATCCAAAGCGCGAGCAATGCGCCCACCGCGGCCGAAGGCAGCGTCGAGAGAATTGTAATGGGATGAACACTACTTTCGTAGAGCACGCCCAGGACGATGTACATCGTCACCACTGCCGCGAGAATCAGCAGCAGCGTGCTCGAGAGCGAAGATCGAAACGCATGCGCCGCGCCCTGGAAGCGCAGTTCGATCGCCGGCGGTAGCGCGATGTCTTGTTTGGTGCGCTCGATCGCCGCGACCGCCTCCCCGAGCGAGGCACCAGGCGTCAGATTGAACGAGATCGTCGCGGCGGGAAACTGCCCGACGTGAGAGATGAGCAGCGGCGCCTGGCGTTCGCTCACCTTTGCGATGCTCGAGAGCGGCACCGGCGCGCCGTTCGCCGGCGTCACGAAAATGCCCGTCAGTGAGTCCGGTCCGGTGATGAGCCGCGGATCCGCTTCGAGAATCACGCGGTACTGGCTCGCCTGCGTGAACAATGTCGAGATCTGCCGCTGGCCGAAGGCGCTGTAGAGCGCGTCGTCGATATCGGCCACGCTGATACCGAGCCGGCTTGCCGCATCGCGATTGATCTCGAGAAAAGCCTGCAGCCCGTGGTTCTGGAGATCGCCCGCCACATCACTCAGCGCCGACACCTTGCGCAGTTCCGCAACGAATCGCGGCACCCACTCGTACAGCAGGTCACTGTCCGGGCTCGTCAGCATGAACTGGAATTGCGTACGGCTGACCCGATCCTCGATCGTGAGTTCTTGCACCGGTTGCAGGTAAAGCGTGATGCCCGGAACCTCGCGCGCGGCAATGCGCAGCCGCTCGATTACCTCCGAAGCCGAGGCGCGGTGCTCTTCACGCGATTTTAAATTAATGAGCATCCGCCCGCTGTTGAGC
>DAITQE010000199.1:0-6668 GCA_036833235.1 Opitutus sp. | reverse complement strand
GCTCCATCTGCTTCTTGGCCTCCTGGCCGATCACCGTCTGGTGCAGGAGGACGTGGTTGAGGACGCTGCCGAGCGCGTATTTGGTCCCGGGTCGTTTCACCGTGTCTTCGATCGCCTCGCTAATCGCAATACCGAGGCTGCCGTTACTGTTCGGGTCCTGCGCAAGCACCTTGCGGCCAAATTCTGTCTCGTTGCTCGGACTGGCGAACACGTTCGCTCCGTACGTTTGCATGAGCAGCTTGCGATAAGGTTTCTGATGAAAGCTCACCTTCACCATGTAAACCGTGCACTCGAGTCCGAACACGCTGCATGCCATCGCCAGCGAAGATCCCCACTGTCCGGCACCCGTCTCCGTCGCGAGCCGCTTCGTGCCGGCGATCTTGTTGTAGTACGCCTGAGGAATCGCTGTATTTGGCTTATGGCTACCGGCTGGGCTGACGCCTTCGTATTTATAGTAAATGTGCGCCGGAGTTTGGAGAGCCTTCTCGAGGCGGACGGCACGCAACAGCGGCGTTGGCCGATAGAGAGCGTAGACGTCACGTACCTCCTGTGGGATTTCGATGGATCGCTCCGACGACATTTCCTGCGCGACCAGATTCTCCGGGAAGAGCGGCGCCATCATGTCGGGCGTGATTGGTTCGCGTGTGCCGGGATGCAGCGGCGGCGGCAGCGGCTCCGGGTAATCTGCCTGCAGGTTGTACCAATGCGTGGGCATTTCTTCAGCACGCAGCAAAAATTGAATCGGCTTGCTCATAAAGGGTAGGGGTCTAACGCGTCGGCGAGTTAGCAGCCGAATTCCTGTCGCGTCACGACGGAACTACTCCGCGCGCGCCTCCGCGGGCCGTGATATTAAATGGCGCCGGGAGAACAACGGCCCGTCCTAATAGATTTTGGCGGGCACTCGTCCGTCCGACCGCAAACCGAAGTGACACATCGGCAAAGAGAGCTAACCTTTTCTGGAGTTCGGGCGTTCCGGCACTTTCCCGACTCGAATCTATGACCAACAAAATATTCTTAATGGGACTGAACAAGAAAATCGCGCTCGTCGCCCACGATAACAAGAAGCGCGATCTCGTCGAGTGGGCGAAGTTCAACCGCGATCTGCTGGCGCACCACGCCGTGTTCGCCACCGGCACCACGGGCGAGCTCCTCGAGCGGGAACTGGCGTTTCCAATTACGAAGCTCCAGAGCGGCCCGCTCGGCGGCGATCAGCAAATCGGCGCCAAGATCGTCGACGGCGAAATCGATTTCTTGATCTTCTTTTGGGATCCTCTCGAACCACAGCCGCATGACCCGGACGTCAAAGCTCTCCTGCGCATGGCCGTTGTCTGGAACATTCCAACTGCGTGCGACCGCGCCACGGCGGATTTCATGATTTCGTCTCCATTGATGGACAAAGAATATCCGCGGCTCGTGCCCGATTATGACGTGTATCGGAATCGCAAGGTCCCCGGCGTCGAGACGCCGCCGATTCCGATCCCTGGCGTGGATGAAAGCAAAAAACGCCGAACCGCAGAGCCGACCTTGAGCGTCCCCGCGCCCATCAAGTAAGCCCGCTCGCCGACAGCCGAACTCGGAACCCGCGCCGCAGCGAGGTTCTGTGGTAAAGTCATTATGTTGCGCACGCGTCCTGCTATAGCGGCAGAACTTTATGCATTCTGCCCTGCAACCGCGTGCTCACGTATCACAAGACCCGCTGCCGTCCCAGGCAATCGGTCGTCCGCCGAGCGGCGGCAACGCGCTCTCTGGGGTTCCGCCGACTCAACTCGCGCGGATCGCGGAGTCGTCCGTCATTCTCGCCGCACTGGGCCCAAAACTTGCGTCGCTCGCGGCCACCATGGAAACCGAAGCTCAGACGCAGTCGAAGCGCGCCGCCACGATCGCGGCGACGATGGACGCGTTGGCGCGCGACTTGGAAGCGGCCGTTGGCGAGCTGCGTGCGTCCTCCGGGCAACTGCATGGCGCGTTAAAAACCGTCGAGCGCATCGCCGACCACACTCGACTCCTTTCCATCAACGCGAGCATCGAGGCCGCGCGCGCAGGTGAGCATGGGCGCGCTTTCTCTGTCGTCGTTGATGAGGTCAAGCGGCTCGCCGACAGCTCAGGCGAGACCACGCGTCTCATCGAAACGCGGATGGAAGAAATCGATGTCAGCGTGACTCGGGTGGCCGCAGTCACCGTCGCACCGCCCGCCGGACAAAACACCGCGAACTTGCGGACTGTCGTCGCGGTTAACCATGAAGTGCGTGGCATGGCGGACTCGGCAGAACATCAATTGGGAAGCGCTGCGTCGGTGCACGCCATGGGAGATCAGGTCAACACGCTCACGGAGGCCTTGCTCCTTGCGGTCGGCAAATTTCGATTCAACGCTCATGCTCGTGCCCAATCGGCGGTGGAAACGCTTTTGCCGCGGCTGGTCGCGACGATCGATGATCGTGACCGCCTCGAACGGGCAATCGAAAGCTGGCTGGAAACGCACACGTATTTCGAACTGGCCTACGTCACCGATTGGCGTGGCCGCCAGATCACGGACAACCTCGCCTGTCGTGAAGGCCAGGTTTCCCACGATCGAACTGGCTTCGGCCGTGACTGGTCCCGGCGTCCGTGGTACCTCGAAGCTCGGTCACAAACCGGTGTTTCCTCAACGGACGTCTATCGCTCCAGCGCCAATGGCGATTTTTGCTTCACCGTCGTCGCTACCCTCCACAACGCCGAGGGAGCGCTCGTCGGCGTGTTCGGCTCGGACGTGAATTTCCAGCGACTCGTGAGCAAATAGCTCCATTTTGCACGATGGCCTGAGGCCATTCCGGAATCGTCACGCTGATCACTGTCGCCACCTGAAAACGTACACCGATTCGGGAGCCAACTCGTCCAGCGGGCGCCAGTGTTTAAAGCCACCGGTCGCGGTGAGGTTTGGAGCCGTGACGGCGGCACCCTCCAACTCCTCCACCAACGTCCATGCCGGTCGCGCGGCGCTCGTCTCGACAGTGAGATCGACACCTTTGGCGGATGCGTCCGCAAAATTCGCCAGTACAAGTACAACTTCATCGCTCGTTTGTCGCATCTCCGCGTACACGTGGCGATCGCTCGTGACGACTGGTACTGGCTTTCCATGGCGCAATGCCCGCGATCCCTCGTTTAATCGGATGAGTTTTCGGTAAAGTGAAAACATCGACGTTGGGTCCTTTGTTTCGGTCGCGACGTTTACGTGAACGAAATCGGATTTCGGCGCTTCCCACGCCTTAACGTTCGGCGCGGTGAATCCGGCATTTGGCGCGTCACCTGTCCAAGGCATCGGAGTACGCAGGTCCGGATCAGGCTTTGCCCCGCGCAGCCCCAGTTCATCACCATAATAGAAGAACGGCACACCCGGTAGCGTGAACGCGAGCTTCGCTGCGAAACGCGCCAAGTCCTCGCGGTCGCCGAGCTGTGTGCGCACCCGCTCCTGGTCGTGATTGGTGAGAAACGTCGACCACGGTGCATCGCCCGCATACATGCCATCGAGCTGCCAGAGCGCTTGCATCAAAATTCCCGGCGTCTCCTCGCGGATCGATTCGTAGATCGCGCGCGAGAGATCGAACTCGAACGCGCTGTCGAGCGACCCGCCGCAGATGACGCGCGCAATCTCGCGCGAGCGCGCCGTATCTTCGCCGACAACGAACGATCCCGGTTTCACCTGGTGACAATACGCGGTGAACTCGCGCAGCCACTGCTTGGTCTCTTCCGTGTCCTGCAACTCCTCGCCCGTCTCGACGAAATAGCGCACCGCATCGAGCCGGAATCCATCGACGCCGATTTCCTTCAACCAAAACGCCGCCACCCGCCGGTGATGCTCCGTCACTGCCGGTTCGCGAAAATTCCAGTCCGGCATCTGCGGACTGAATACGCCGTAATAGAAAACGTCGCCCGCGCGATGCCACGCCCGCTGATCCCACGGCCCGACAATATTTTCCGGCAGCTCGGCAAAACGAAACATCTTCCGCGCCTCCATTTCCGCTGCTCCCGCTCGCGCATTCAGCGCCATTCGAAACAACGGATGCTCGGACGAGGCATGGTTGAGCACGAGGTCGATGATCACGCGAATCCCGCGCTGGTGCGCTTCGCGCACGAATCGCTTGCACAATTCGAGGTCACCGAATTCCCGGTTCACCCCGAAATAGTCGGTCACATCATAGCCATGATAGCTCGGCGACGGCTGTATCGGCATCAGCCAGACCGCAGTCACGCCGAGCGATGTGCCAGCAGCGCCGCGTCCATCGTTGAGATAATCGAGATGCTCGATCAGCCCTTGAAAATCACCGATCCCATCGCCGGCGAGTGGACCACTCGAAGCGTCTGCAAACGAGCGCACGAAGATCTCATAGAAGACGGCGTCGCGCCACCAGCCGTCCGGCAGATTCACCTTCGCGGATGGCGTCGACGTCGCCTCTGCCCGAGCAGGCAAGGTTGCCGCGCCGTGGCTCGCGAGAGCGAGAACCAAAAGGAAAAACGCGCACGGGCGCGCAGCGAGAGAGCAGGGGAATGACATGGTGAAACGGTAGGGTTGAGCGTGAGATTGGGCTTTCTTTCGCTGCGGTCAAAAGTCTGCGGATGGACGATTCATAGGGCGGCAGGATAAAACTTCGCTCTCCGTCGTTCCCCGGACTCGCGCGCATTCGCATATACTCGCGCGACGCTCGCGAATTCAGGTTTTTTCCTCCCCATCGCGGTTTTTTGCCGGAGTCCCGCGTGGCACCTCGCACCCTTTCATCCATCGTTTGGTCAAATCCCGGGAGTATCTTCGTGATGCGTCCCTTCGTTTCACAAACCCCACCAACACCGACTGAATCGCTGGCCGACTTATCCGTCGCGCTGGCCACCTGGCACAAATGTCTACGAAAACCTCATTCATCATCTCCCGCGCCGCCTTCTGGCAGCGCGCGCGTCTCGTGTGCTTCACGTGTGCTTTGCCGCTCGCCGTTGGAGCGCAGGAAGCGACTACCAACACCAACAAAGCCGACAAGGAGACGCCCGTCGTCCTTGAGACCTATAACGTCACCGGTGGCTTCAGCGGCAGCCTCGCCGCGGCGGCCGAAGCGAAGCAGTTCAGTCCAAGCATCGTCGAAGTGATCATGTCGGAGGACATCGGCAAGTTGCCCGATGTCAGTATTGCCGATTCGTTGACGCGTCTGACAGGTCTGACCACTCAACGCACCAACGGCCGCAGCCAGGATATCACCATTCGCGGCCTGACCGAAGATTTTAGCACCGGCATGCTGAACGGCCGCGAGCAGGTCTCCACGGGTGAGAATCGCGGCGTCGAGTTCGACCAATATCCCGCGGAGTTGATCAACTCGGTCGTCGTCTATAAGACCGCGACGCCCGATCTCACCGGGCAGGGACTCGTCGGCACCATCGATCTCCAGTCGGTTCGTCCGTTGAGCAAGAGCCGCCGCACGATCGCTGCGAACGCGTATTATGATTGGACGCAGTTTCATCAACTCACGCCTGGAGCGAAGTCGAAGGGGGATCACTTCAACGTGTCTTACGTCGACCAACTCGCCGGCGGCACGGTCGGCATCGCGCTCGGCTTCTCACACACAGACTCACCGTGGGAAGGTGAGCAGTTCCAGGCGTGGGGATACCCCACGGATTCAGCCGGAAACTTCATGATTGGTGGCACGAAGTCCTACGTCCGCAGCACGAATCTAAAGCGCAACAGCTTCATGGGTGTGCTGGAATTCAAGCCCAACGAAAATATTCATAGCACACTCGACATCTTCGTCTCCAAATTCACCGAGCTGGACTACCTCCGTGGCATGGAAATTCCGCTGGCGTTTTGGAGTTCCGCAGTGCTGCAGCCCGGCTACACCGTCAGCAACGGCCTGATCACTCAAGCCACGCTTACCAACATTCAGCCGGTCGTCCGCAACGACGTTTTCAAGCGTGACGCCAAGCCGCTCTCCATTGGTTGGAATCTCAAGATGGGCGAGAAGAGCGAATGGCCCATCAACTTCGATGTGGGTTATTCCAGAATCACGCGCACCGACGAGAATTTGGAAACCTACTCCGGCCTCGGCTTCCGGCAGACTGCCGCAAATCCCGATACGGTGACGGTGAAATTGATCCCCGGCCAGATCCCGGTCATCACGCCGACCTTTGACTACTCCGATGGTAGCATCCTGCGGTTATCCGATCCGCAGGGCTGGGGCTCTGCGGATCTCCCCGGCGGCGGTATGCAGGGCTATCTCAAATATTTTAAGGCCAAGGACGAACTCGCCCAGATCAAACTTTCGACCCGGCACGACCTGAAGCGAGTCTTCAAGGACGTGGAGGTCGGCGTGAGCTACACCGACCGCTTCAAGAAAGACGGGGAAGATCCCTCGGGCTTTATTACATCGCCGACCGGCGCCAACACGGCTGCGCTGCCCGCCAAGGTCGGCACGACTGACATGAGTTATCTCGGGCTCGGGCGCGTTTACGCCTACGACCCGCTCGCTGCCTATGACGCCGGAACGTGGGGCTTCACGCCCAATCTTTCGACCGACATGGCCTTCAACACGTTCAACGTTTCGGAAAAAATCTCCCAAGTATACGTTCAGTTCGATCTCGACACCAAATTGGGCAACGTCGGTCTCAAGGGCAACCTCGGCATCCGGGCCATTCACACCGACCAGTCCTCGAAAGGA
>DAITQE010000198.1:0-6696 GCA_036833235.1 Opitutus sp. | reverse complement strand
AACCTACGACCAATCGGTTAACAGCCGACCGCTCTACCACTGAGCTACGCTGGATTAATACTTAATTATGAATAACTTACGTATGAGCGTAATATATCCAAATTATTGATTTGATACTGATATCTGATACTGGCATACTCGGAACATGGAAAAAGCTCCGAGCACCTCAGCATGTCTATGAACAAGACATGGGCGATCTCGAGTTGAATTTCCTTCTTAACCTCGGCGGACATACAGATTCACGCAGAAATACGCTACCGAGATACTCTCCACCAGACTGGGGGCCGTCGAGAGTAAAGCTGGCGTTGTCGAACACCTTGCGCAGCGACCCGTGAACTTTTTGAACCAAAAATTTTCTCACATCTCTTTATTAGATTGAGGCGGCCTCTCGCACGAGGGCCCCCTCATTGTTGGCAGAGAAATTGCCAATGTTTAAGTGGGGTGACTGCAACCCCGATGCCCTTTAACTCTGCAGCCGTGATTCAGGGCGTTCGGGCGGCCGGGGCTGCAAGTCGCATTATGCGTAGGTAGCCTGTTCGCTCCCAGCACGCGAGAATACGCTTCCGCGCTAGCTGCACAATTCAAGCCCGTCGCATCAGGCGCATTCGTTCCGTTCGATACCAACGCTGCGTTACGCTTTCGTAGTGCAGCGACAATTGCGGGTAAAAGGTTGAATCAACGCGGGTGAAATGTTTCAGGTAGTCGAGTCGCTCGATGGTGTGTTCGCCGCAATTATAATTCATCACGGTGTAACAGATGCCGAGTGATCCGCCGCCTCCGCCGCCGTCGATCAGGCAAACCAATTTCGCCAGCGTTAACGGGTTTTCACTGTGCTCGGGGGTCACTGTGAATTCCGTGTCGTATTCGTCCACAACGGAATACGAAATCCGGCCGTCGTCGTCTTTCGCGCGAATGCATCCGCCGGCTTCCCAGGACAGCGTATTCAACGCTCAACGCTCAACGCCCAACGTCGAATGAAGAAGAGGGCAGCCGCCTTCGCCAGGCGTCATTTGTCCCCTGGATTAAGGGCCTTGAATGTGAAGGCGGCAACGGCGCCGCCGGCCAGATCAGCAACGATGTGGACCCAGATTTGGGAGAAGCTCACGAGTTTCATCACGCCCACCCCCACGGCTACGGCAGGATTGAACGCGCCGCCGGAGATGCCGCCCACGGCAAACGCGCCAACCATCACGGTCATGCCAATGGCCAGTCCGTAGAACGAGTTGTTCGCCGTGCCTTTGGCTGTGGCGACATTGAGCATGACAAAAGCGAGCGCAAACGTGAAGAGAAATTCCGCCAGGAACGCGGCCGGAACGCTTTTGATCTCCATCGGAGTGCCGCTCTTGCCGCAGAGAAAGACGGCGACCAAGGCAGCGACGACACCCGCCGCGACCTGAGCGATCCAGTAGAGGATCACATCAGTCGCGGGGCACCTGCCGCGCAGGAAGACTGCGAGCGTGACTGCGGGATTGAGATGTCCGCCGGAGATGTGCCCGGTGGCAAAGACCATGACCATGAGCGCCGCGCCGATGGCAAGCGGCGGGACGACACCGGCCGCGCCGGGAATAATGGTGCAGCCGACGGTGAGCACGAGGAAAAATGTGCCGATGAATTCTGCGATATATTTGTTCATTGCTTCTCATGAAAACTGAAAACTGAAATGCTGAAAAGCGGAAATGGGCAAGCAAGGAGCTAGGAGCTGGGACATTCCACTGAACAACTGAAAACAGATTTGTTCATGCTGAATCCCTAAAGAATGCTGTAATGCCCGACGCACGAGGAGGGGTGTCTTTGCTCGCGACAACAATCGACCCTTTACGCCCATGTAAACCAGCAGCCAATGATTCATTGCGTTTGGGCCGACAAATTGCGTGAAGCACTTGCACGCACCGAAACCCGGGTTCCAAATCAGGCGGTTTATTGTCACGACATCGCGGTTTATCCTCACAATTAGCTCTAACCAAACCGCTGCAGCCGATGGCTCTCCAGCGGCCATGCGGTCGATGTCGATTTTAGCTAGTGCGATTCAACCGGGCCGCCCTTGCGCCTGTCGGAGCTTTGGCTGAGCTTATTCTCGTAGATGGCGCATCCACTAATTTCTTCCGCAGCCCAGTAAGGAGAGAGCCATGAAAAATGAAAATTTGGAATCTGTGGCGAGAAAGCTCGTCGCGGCGGGCAGGGGTATCCTGGCAGCGGATGAAAGTTCGCCGACGATCGAGAAGCGATTGAAGAGCATCGGTGTTGCTTCGACGGAGGAGAACCGGCGCGCGTATCGTGAAATTTTATTTACCACAGCAGGTCTAGATGAATTTATCAGCGGCGTGATCCTCTTCGACGAGACGATTCGGCAGAAAACTCGCGAAGGTCGTGCCTTCGTCGAGGTGCTGGGGCAGCAGGCGATCATTCCCGGCATCAAAGTGGACAAAGGCACAAAACCGATGGCCAATTTTTCCGGCGAGAAAATCACCGAGGGACTTGACGGGCTGCGCGAGAGGCTGGCGGAATATCGGCAGTTGGGAGCGCGCTTTGCCAAATGGCGCGCAGTCATCAGCATTAGCGACAAAATTCCTACACGCAGATGCATCGAGACGAACGCAGAATTATTGGCGCGCTACGCGGCACTGAGTCAAGAAGCGGATCTGGTGCCAGTCGTCGAACCGGAAGTGCTTATGGATGGCACGCACACTATTGAGCGGCATTTCGAGGTAACCGAGCAAGTGGCGGAAATCGTTTTCCATGCTTTGTCCGCGCACCGCGTCACACTGGAAGCGATGCTACTGAAACCGAACATGGTGCTTTCGGGAAAAGATTGCCCGCACCAAGCTCAAGTCCAAGAAGTTGCTGAGATGACGCTGCGCTGCATGAACCGCGTGGTCCCCGCGGCTGTCCCCGGGCTTGTCTTTCTCTCGGGCGGGCAAAGTGATTTACAAGCTACCGAACATCTCAACGCGATGAATCGTCTGAACCACGCTCCGTGGGAATTGAGTTTTTCCTTTGGGCGCGCCCTACAGGCTCCCGTGCTCAAAGCCTGGAAAGGTGATCCGACGAATGTGGCCGATGCGCAACGGGCGCTCCATCACCGCGCCTGGTGCAACAGTAAAGCGCGCTTCGGCAAATACACCACAGAAATGGAAACCAAGAAGGCGGTCGCATGAGCGATCCCAGTCGACGGCTCCCCGGCGTTATGTTTACGATGTCGATCTTCGCTAGAGTGATTCAATCCGCTGCCACTTGCCTCTCCCAGAGGCGCGGCTGATCTTGGTCTCGTTGGGTGATTCTCGCTTTTATGAGTCGGTATCAGTTCTTTCAGCACGTAAGCGCGATTGGTTGGATCGCCAGCGGTATCGTTGGGATTATCACCTTCGTCCTCCGCAGCCGAGCCGGCGCGTGGTACTCTCCTTCTGTTCGTATTTTCACCGTTTCATTTTTCTTCTTACTACCAGTAGCCATGTTTTCCGCACTTCTTTCGGAGCCACTGCCCGAGCAGAGCCTCTACCGTGTGTGCCTATGGTTTAGTTTGATCTGCCTCTATCTACTTCTGGGTGCCATCGCTATTGGACACAGCTCGTGGCGGCGGTCGTCCACTGAAACGCAGCCATCTATTTCGCAGGGTGCTGACAAATCCATCACCTAACCAAGCGCTCCAGCCAACCGCTGGCCGACGTACTGCCTCGCTTCACTTTATGAAAACGCTTCCATTCCAATTCACGCTCGCTCCCGCCAGCGATGGCTGATCTTATTCTCGTTAGGCGTTCGACCTGGACATCCCTATGACAACTGACATCGACATCTTGAAAGCGAATCTCAGACGCTGGACTCTGATTCTAGGGGTTCTCCAAATCACGGTCGGCTGTGTGGTCGGATTCATCCCGCCTCCAGCCGTGGCGTGGTTTCGCGGTATCGTGATGGCGCACATCGAGTTCACCGCCAATGGCGTCTTGATGGTCGCCTTCGGTTTCCTGGTCAGGGAACTCCGTCTGAGTCCGGCAGCATTGAAGGTGTGGTTCGCGACCTTGCAAATTGGCACATGGACCAACGGTGCGGCGGGCGTGGCAGCGGCCTTCATCGGTGCCTCGTCGAAACTCATGCCGACGATCACCGAGAAGTTTCCGCCACCGCATGGGCCAGACAATCCGATTGTTACGGGTACACTCCTGTTGTGCGGTGTGACCATCATGGTGGCGTTGCTGCTGACCCTTTACGGCTTGTTGCGCTCCAAGACTGCGGGCGAGGATGCGAACGCCTAACCAGGCGATGCAGCCAACCGCTGGCCGGCGTAATATTTAGCAAAGCTCGGTTCCGCCAGCGGTGGCTGATCTTGTTCTCGTTGGGCTATGCTCCGCTACCTTTTACTGGGAATCGCGCTAAAATTACGTCTCGCTTAAATCACTATTGCTGGATTCAGCCAAACAAATTGTGCCTTGATGATGAAATGATTCCCGACCTCCATTCGAGATTGAGTGACTGAAACTCGCCGATGTCCGCTCCCGAGCAACGCAAGCTGGCCGCCATCATGTTCACTGACATGGTCGGCTACAGCGCGCTGGCGCAGCGCGACGACCAACTCGCCCTGGAGTTACTCGAAGAACATCGCCGCCTGCTGCGGGAAATCTTTCCCCGCTTTCACGGCGTGGAAATCAAAACTATCGGCGACGCCTTTCTCGTGGAATTCGGCAGCGCGTTGGAAGCGGCGCAATGCGCCATCGAAATCCAGCGCACCCTGGCCAAGCGCAACCATGACGTCACGCCCGACCGGCGGATTGAACTCAAAATCGGGATTCACATCGGCGACGTGGTCCATCGCGAGGGCGATGTTTATGGCGACGGGGTGAACATCGCCTCTCGAATTGAGCCGCTGGCCGCCGCTGGCGGGATTTGTGTCTCGATGGACGTGGAGCGCCAGATTCGCAACGCGCTCGAGGCCAGATTTGAAAAATTCACCCCAGCGGGGTTGAAGAATATTAAACTACCGATGGACCTGTTCCGGATCGTGTTGCCGTGGGAGGCGGCAGCGAAGGCCGCACCTGGCGCGACCCGCTTCTCGAAGAAATCGCCGCTCCCAATTTTGGCCGCGGCCATCGTGGCAGTCGGGTTGCTTTTCGGCTGGTGGTTGATGCAACGTTCGGGCCGGAACCACCAGCCGGTGGCCGGCGCGCCGGCCAACGTGCTGCCCGCAGCGCCCGCAAATGCACCTGGTCAGAAGTCCGTCGCCGTCCTGGCGTTCGCCAATCTCAGCGACGACAAGGGTAGCGAGTATTTTTCCGACGGCATCAGTGAGGAGTTGCTGACCGTTTTGCAAAAAATTCCCGGGTTGCACGTCGCCGCGCGGACCTCGGCGTTTTCCTTCAAAGGCAAGAATGCGACGGCGCAGGAGATCGGGCAGAAACTTGGTGTGGCGCATCTGGTCGAGGGGAGCGTGCGCAAGGCCGGCGACATCGTGCGCATCGCGGCCCGGCTCACTCAGGCCGAGACGGGCGAGCAACTCTGGTCGGAAAACTACACGCGTAATTTGAAGGACGTGTTCGCCGTCCAAACCGAGCTCGCCCAAACCATCGTGGGACAGTTGCGCGGTCAGCTCACGGATGGCGCCGCGGATCCGGCGGCCAAGGCGGCGATTCAAGCGCAGGTGCAGGCGGCGGAAAAGGGCGGGACGAAAAATGTCGAGGCCCACCAGCATTATCTACAAGGCCGGTTTTATACCAATCGCCACTCGGAAAAGAGCGCGGGCGAGGCCCTGACCGAGTATCAGCGGGCGGTGGAGCTCGATCCCGCCTTCGCGCTCGCCTGGGCGGGCCTGGCCCAGACGCACGTGTGGTTCTGCAACTTTTCCACCGAAGCGGGACGGACGGGCTTCGACGCTCATCTGGCCCGCGCGCGGGAGACTGCGGCGCGGGCCCTGGCGCTCGAGCCCGACCTGCCGGAGGCGTTGCGCGTCCGCGCGGACATCCAGCTCAATTTCGATTTTGATTGGAAGGGGGCAGGCGAGACGCTGCGGACCGCCCTGGCCCTGGCCCCTGCGGACCCGGCGCTCCTCACCGCGGCGGGCAACCTTACAGTAGCCAAGGGGGACGCGGCGCGGGGCATCGCGCTTTATCGCGAGGCGGTCGCATTGGACCCGGTCAATCCGCTGGCCCGGTCATACCTCGCCTTTAACCTCGCCTTGACGGGGCAGTTTGCCGAAGCGCAAGCGGAGTACCCAAGGCTCGTGGAGTTAAGTCCCGCAGCGCCCTGGGCCCATGCCGGTCTCGGTATCTCATTCCTTCTTCAGGGCAAATTTGAGGAAGCCGCGGTCGCGGCGCAAGACGATGCGGCCGAGTGGGCCCGCCTTCTCGTCGTGGCCATGGCCCGCTGGAGTCAGAAACGGATCCCGGAGGCAGATGCCGCGCTCGCCCATTTGATCGAGAGCTCCGCCGATACGGCAGCGTACCAGATCGCCGAGGTCTACGCGTATCGAGGGGAGAAGGACCGGGCGTTTGACTGGCTGGAGCGAGCGCGCCGGCAGCGCGACCCGGGCTTGGGCTCCCTGCGGAGCGATCCGTTCCTCGCGAACCTCCAGGGGGACCCGCGCTGGATCGCGTTTGTGCGCACGATGGGCCTGGCGGACGACCAATTGAAATGAGCGCCGCCGCGAAAGATAGGCCTAGAAGCCATCTCATAAATAGTACTTGTACGCAAAATATCGAGGTATAATTAGTT
>DAITQE010000197.1:0-6702 GCA_036833235.1 Opitutus sp. | reverse complement strand
CGACCAGCACTTTTTCCACATCGAAGGATTTGCCGTTGTCATAAATCTCCATGTGCACGGTGTCTCGAAGTTTTTGCACGCGCACCTTGACGTGACTCGCCTTCGCGTGGCGGTGGATATTCGTCAGCGCTGATTGGGCCACGCGATAAAGCACGGTACGCCGGTCGCTGTCCAATTGCTCGACGCCGGCATTCGCCGTGAAACGAACGAGGATCTTCGTTTGTTTCGTAAATTCCTTAAGATACGAATGCAGCGCCGGGATAAAGCCGAGGTCGTCGAGCATCGTCGGTCGCAGATTGCGCGCAAATCGATGCACCGTTTCCACAGATTCCCGGATCAACTGCTGCGTACTTTCAATTTTTCGCCGGAGTGCCTTGGGATCGATGGTCGAGCCCTGGGTCAATGCGCCCAGATGGACATTGATTCCCACGAGGGTTTGCACGATTTCGTCATGCAGTTCACGGCTGATGCGCTTTCGCTCGTCCTCCTGAGCCGCGAGAACTTGATGCGAGAGGCTTCGTAACTGCGCTTGTTGGTGGCGTGATTGCTCCAGCAATTCGCTCTGATGTTCTTTGCCTTTCTCGAGCGCGGCCTCCGCCGACTGCCGCCGGACGATTTCCACCTTCATCTCCCAATTGGTGGCGGTGAGGGCGTTCACCCGCTGCTGCGCTTCGTCTGCGCGCTTGAGCGCGGTGATGTCCAGGACCGCCAGCCGGCACAATTTCTGCGGACCGGTCAGCGAGATGGCTGGCATGGCCTGGAGATTGACCCAAAAAGCGGCACCGCTCCCGTTCAAAACCGCCGCTTCGCAAACCTGTTTCCCGGGCCCGGCAAAGATTTTATTCAGAAACGACAGAAAATTCGGACGACTCGGCGGGGCGACAAAACGCTGGAAAGGCTGTTGGATGAGTCGGGAACGATCCACGCCGAGCATGACGGCACCGGTCAGATTTGTCTCGAGGATCAGGCCCTGTTCATCCAGCGAAAAATAGCCGATCGGGGCAAAATCGTAGAGATCGGTATATTTCTCCGCCAGACCTTCCATGCGGTCCCTCGCGTCATGGAGCTCCGTGTTCTGCATTTCCAGTTCGATCTGATGGACCTGCAGTTCGTGGAGCGTACGCTGCATGTCGGCTTCCACCTTTGGGCGTGATCGCGGTGCCCCCTGGTTTTTGGCCGGCATTCGCAACTGCTGTTCAGCGCGATGACGGAGTTCGGGCGCTGTCGTGAAGGAATTCAGTTTCTTTGTCATGGGATCCCCGGGGTCCGGGTTCGTTTTCGGCGACTGGTGCGCCCGCTTCGCCGGGTCTGAGCCATTCTCGTCGTCTGTTGGGCAAAGCGCTTTTCGAGGCTGGCGTGCTTGTCGCCGAGTTTCGCCGCCTTGGCCGTTGCCGCACTGATATCGCTGAAAGTGATCACGACGCCGTCGATTCGATCGTCGAGTGTACGATAAGGCATGATACGCACGGTGTACCAGCGGCCGTCCTTCGCGCTGATGGCCTTTTCCGCCGGTGTCAGGGTTCGCAACACCGTCTGCGCATCCTCCGGCAACTCCAAGTAACGCAGCTCCGAGGCCAGGTCGGTGATCGGGCGGCCAACATCACTGGCGATAAGCTTAATAATTTTAGTCGTCTGGGTCGTAAACCGCCGAACGTTGAGTTTGTTGTCGAGGAACAGCGTGGCGATATCCGTGCTGTTCAGCAGGTTTTTCATATCGTTGTTGGATCTCGAAAGCTCATCGAGCTTGGACTGCAGTTCGGTGTTTACCGTCTGAAGCTCTTCGTTGAGCGACTGCATTTCCTCCTTCGATGTCGTGAGCTCCTCGTTGGTGGACTGTAGTTCTTCGTTGGTGGACTGCATCTCTTCGTTGGAAGACCGAAGTTCCTCCTGCGAAATCTGCATCTCGTCACGTCTGAGCCGCGCCTCTTCGCGCGCGGCCTGGAGCTCCCGCTGCAAGGCCAGCAGGCGCGGAGAGTGGACGGCGGATTTGGGGGTTCGGCCGGTGGCGTGGATTTGCACCGGCGCGGGCACGTCAGTGAAGACGATCATGACCAATCCCTGCAATGGACCGGGTTCCTCGAGCTGCTGGATGGTTACGTTGACAAACTGCTCTCCATTTGTGGTCGCGACTTTTAGTCCATGAAGTGCCACGATCTCTTTTTGGCGGAGCGCTTTTGGGAAAGCGCCTGCCAACTCGTAGCGCAGCCCTTCGCGGATCATGGCAAAGATATTCCAGTTGGCTTTGCCCGCAGCGGGTTCGAGGTATTTGCCGGTTCGGCCACTGATGTAAAAAATGTCACCGGTTTCGTTGACGAGCGCGGCGGGCGGCGCGTAACGCTGCAGGACCAACTGATCCGCCAGGGATTGCAGACTGAGTGATGGCTTCAGCGCCGATCGCGTCTCCGGACCGCCGGCGGCTGGAACGCTGAAAACAGAGGGGAACTCAACCGGGTCGGAGCGCTGCGCCGAAGTGATTCGCCGAAAGAGCCGGAACTTGCCCGACGGAGCGAACAAGTTGGTGAACCCGCCCACGGTTTCCGCGCTGCCAAGAAAGAGAATGCCGCCGGGACTCAGGTTGTAGTGAAACAACGGCATGAGTTTCTTCTGCATCTCTGGCGAAAGATAGATCAGCAGGTTTCGACAGCACAAAATATCCAGCTTCGTGAAAGGCGGATCCATGATGAGATTTTGCGGCGCGAAGATCACCATCTCGCGAATCTCTTTTCGGACGCGGTAGCCGTGCGCTTCCTTGGTGAAGAAATGATTTAGCCGCTCCGGTGATACGTCGGCGGCGATACTGTCCGTGAAGACGCCTTGACGAGCCTTGGCGATCGCATCGCAGTCCAGATCGGTGGCAAAAATTTGCAGGGCAAAATTGTTCTTCGGTTTGATTTCGTCCAGCGCCTCCTTGAATACCATCGCTAGTGAATACGCCTCCTCGCCGGTCGAGCAGCCGGGCACCCAGGCGCGCAGCGTATGGCCTGGCGCGCGGCTGGCCAGAAGCTCCGGAATGGCGCGTTCGCGCAAGTCATCCCAAGCGGCCGGATCGCGGAAAAAGTTGGTCACGCCGATCAGCAGTTCTTTGAAAAGCAATTCCAGCTCCTGGGAGTTCTCCTGCAGATACCGGATATACGAGGGCATCTTGCTGATCTGGTGAATGCCCATCCGACGCTCGATCCGGCGATAAAGCGTATTTTTTTTGTAGAGCGAAAAGTCGTTCCCGGTGTGAGCCCGAAGGAGAATGACAGCCTTACTCAGTGCGCTCTGACTTTTGTCCTGAAGGAGTTCGTCGGATTTGGCGACGAGGGGAGTGCGTTGAAGGTAGGCGACAATCTTGGCGGGAAGCTCATCCGCCGCGGCGACGATGTCGGCCAGTCCCGCGTCGATCGCGCTGCGGGGCATGCCGTCGAATTTGGCCGTCGACGGTTGCTGCACGAGAACCACACCGGCTTTTTCCTTGATGGCTCTCAAACCAAGCGTGCCATCCGAGCCCATGCCCGAAAGAATGACACCGATGCTGCGCTCCTGCTGATCCTGCGCCAGCGAACAAAAGAAATAGTCGATCGGCAGCCGCAGGCCACGAGGCGCGTCGGGCTCCAGCAAATGCAGGTCGCCGTGCAGGATCGACATGCTCTTGTTGGGCGGAATCACGTAGACACAATTCGGCCGGACCTTCGTGCGGTTCTTGACCTGAAAGACTTTCATCCCGGTGCCGCGCTGGAGCAGTTCGGGCATGATCCCTTTGCGCGTGGGGTCGAGATGCTGGACAATCACGAAGGCCATGCCGCTGTTCGCGGGAACGTGACCGAGAAATTGTTCGAGCGCCTCGAGCCCGCCGGCAGAAGCGCCAATGCCCACAATGGGGCACGAAATCCTCGTCGCCGGCAGCGTTTTTTTTCGCGGGAAAGCGCTACTCCGTTTATCTGAACCACGTTGCGATTTGGAGCTACGCGTCATGATTCCCTTTGTTCGTCGCTCGGAAATTTGTTCGGGTCTGCGTCAAAACCCCTCCGTTATGCGCCGCCACCGGCTGCCCTATCGCATGCGACGTCGAGCATTTGTTTTCGATCTCACTCACAATGAATTTCGGCATCGATGTTTCGAACATAGACCCGCGCGCCACTCGTAGCGAGAACGGGTTCATGGGGTAATTACCTACCCCCTGCAAATGCGTAGCTGCGTGCGTGAGTGGACGAGCCATCACTCGCTTACGCTCGTAGCCACGCATTTGCCCCCATTTCGGGCGTCTGGCATTCGTTGTCGATGAACGCCGGTCTGCACGGCGAACGCCCATTATCGCGGCGTGGCTCGTTGCCGAAATTTCATTTCAACGAAATGTTCGCCGCCGCCGGATTGCAGGGGCACCGCGTTTCCATCCAGCGGAACGCCATCGAGTGTTACCATCGCGGCGTCATCGGATGCCTCCGCAAGTTTGATGAAGGTGATGTGATACTGCGTCTGCCGGTGACGGTAATGAACGGTGCAAGTGGTCCACGCCTCAGGCCATCGCGGCGTGAGGCGCAGGCGTTCTCCGTCGAGATTCACACCGAGCAAGGTTTCAACATAGAGCCGGTACATCCAGCCCGCCGATCCGGTGTACCAGGTCCAGCCGCCGCGACCGGTATGCGGGGTGAGCGCATATACATCTGCGGCGAGTACGTAGGGCTCTACCTTGTAGCGAGCGATCTGCTCCTCGGTCGACCCGTGGCTGATCGGATTGAGCATCGTGGCCAGTTCCCACGCCTTCGCGTTCTCGCCGGTCACAGCGAAGGCCATTGTCATCCAGACCGCCGCATGCGTGTACTGACCTCCGTTTTCCCGCACGCCGGGGATGTAGCCTTTGATATAACCCGGATCCAAAGCGGACTGGTCGAACGGCGGATCGAATAGCTGCACCAGCGCGCTCTCAGGACGCACGAGCCGCTGCCGCGCGGATTCCATGCCAGCACGCGACCGGATCGAATCGCCCGCGCCACTGAGCACCGACCAGCTTTGTGGGAGTGAATCGATCTGGCATTCCGCGTTGGTCTGGGAGCCGAGCGGTTCGCCATTGTCGAAGTACGCTCGTCGATACCAGTTCCCATCCCAGCCATGCTGCTCGATCGCCTGACGCAGTCGCCCAGCCTGTGCCAGGCAGCGATCGGCGAAAGCAAACTCCTGACGGGCCCGGGCGAGGGGAGCGAATTGAGTGAGCACATCGAAAAGGAAAAACGCCAGCCAGACACTTTCGCCTTTTCCTTCCCGGCCGACGCGATTCATCCCGTCGTTCCAGTCGCCGCAACCAATCAACGGCAGCCCGTGGATCCCGAATCTCAGTCCGTGCTCGATGGCGCGGACGCCATGCTCGTAGAGCGTTCCCGATTCAGCCGAGCGGATTGGCAGATCGTAATATGACTCCTCCTCGGGTTTGAGCGGCCGGCCTTCGAGAAACGGAACGATTTCGTCGAGCACGCCGGTGTCGGCAATCGACGAGACGTATCGGCAAATGACGTACGGCAGCCAGAGATAGTCATCCGAAAAGTGCGTGCGCACCCCGCGTCCCGACGGTGGATGCCACCAGTGCTGCACGTCACCGGTACGGAACTGGTGGGCTGCCGCGCGCAAGAGATGCTCCCTCGTCAGCACTGGCTCGGCGTACACAAGCGCCATGGCATCCTGGAGCTGATCGCGGAAACCGAACGCTCCGCCCGATTGATAGAAACCAGTGCGGGCCCACAGTCGGCAGCTCAGCGTCTGATATAACAGCCAGCCGTTCGTCATCACGTTCACGGCCGGGTCGGGGGTGTCGACCTGCACCGCGCCGAGTGTCCGGTTCCAATACTCCCAAACGCCCTCCAAGGCCGTCCGGCTCGCGTCGGCGCGTCGGAAGCGTTGAATCAACGCCTGCACATCAGCTACGTTGCGCCCCACGCCGAGTCGGAAACGTACCTCGCGTTCCTGTCCGGCGGACAGATCGAAGCTTACCTGCACGGCGCCGCACGGATCCAGCCCTGCTCCGACCCGGCCGGAAAGGCGGGCGCGTTTGAGTGAGGCCGGCTTGGCCATACTGCCGTTGCGGCCGAGAAACTCGCGGCGGTCGCCGGTCACGGTTCGCGTGGGTTCATTAACGTCGACGAAGGCGATGCGCTCGGCGAACTCGGTGTTGAAGGGATTGCGCGCGAGCAGAGCACCGCTTTTTGGATCTACTTCGGTTTGCACGTGCAGGAGTGATTTCTGACGGAGTTCCCCCAGCACCCATTCCCAATAACCCGTGGCGGAAAGGCGGCGCGGACGTTCGGAGAGATTGCGCAATTTCAAGACGGCGAATTTGACCGGCGCGTCGGTCGCGACGTAGATCCATAATTCGGATGCAATGCCATTTTCCGTGTGCTCAAAAACGGAATACCCGAAGCCATGTCGAATGACGTACGGGCCGACTCCGCGCGCCGGCAAGGGCGTCGGAGACCAGAACTGGCCGGTGTGTTCGTCGCGAATATAGAACGCCTCTCCGGCGGGATCCGAAACGGGATCGTTGTGCCACGGCGTCAGGCGAAACTCGTGACAGTTTTCCGCCCAGGTGTAGGCGCTCCCGCTTTCCGCCACCAAGGTTCCAAAGTTTGGATTTGCCAGCACGTTCACCCAGGGAGCCGGCGTCATCTGACCGGGTTGAAGCGTAATAACGTACTCGCGGCCGTCGGGAGTAAATCCTCCAATCCCGTTGTG
>DAITQE010000196.1:0-6714 GCA_036833235.1 Opitutus sp. | reverse complement strand
GCACCCCACCCGCGCCGGTCCGCGTCAGATCGTCCTGATCGATCCGCGCCGCGAGCTTTGCCCACTCCGCATCCGTGTAGATGATGAGCGGCACAAGAACCCAACCCGCTGCACCGCGCCGAAGTTTCATGCTCGTAATCGCCTCTTCGCCGGACGGCCGGCGAACCCTGACCCTGAGAATGGCCGAGTCTGGTTCGGATTCAGAAACCTGTTTTTCTTCCAGTATCTGAAACGCGACCGGCAGCGGTTGCTTGCGGCCCATCGCCAGCCAGATCCCGCCGACCAGTCGCTCCGGCGTGCCATATCTTGCGCGAACCCCTTCACTCTGGCTCGCGAAGAAAGTCTCCATGCTCGCTTTCATTTCCGGTGGAAAAAAGTAGCCCTCGATAAACGCATCCATGTCACCGACCGAAGCTGCCCACAAATTCGTTTCCATGGCCGCGGCCGGTGTCGCCCGGCCCATATTGTGCCAAGGCGCTGTCAGCTTCGTCTGCGCATTGGCTACTCCCGCCGGTCGCGCCCTGAGCGTAGCCACGCGTTGACGCAACCGTGCCAGCCCGTCGGCATCGGAATTGGTGACGCCTCGTTTTTTCAGCCCCGTGTTCAACTGCTGATTTTCTCTCTGCAATCTATGCAGCTCACCTGCGTCGGCCTGTAACATTCCGATTTCTGCGCGCATTTTTAAATTATCCCGCCCTTCGATAACTGCGGTCGCCAGTCCCGCGACGATGATCGCGCTCACGATGCCGGCGTTGAATTTGCTCATGGTAAGAAGCGCCAGCTCTGCGCCTCCGCTTGCCGCTGCCGTTGCGATCGCGAGCACCGCGCCCGTCACGCTCGCCGCGACACCCGCTGGTGCGGTCGCAGCGGCTTGGTTTGCGAGCGCGACACCGAGCGCCGCTGCGGTCGATGTAATGCCGCGGCGCACCAGCGCGGCGCGCAATTTGTCGAGGGCGCGCTCCACGCGCATCCGCGCGGCGCCTTCGGTGAGGCGCAGCGTCGCTCCGATTTCGGCGAAGGGCCGGCCTTCGAAAAAGCGGAGCACGACCGCGTCGCGATCAGGCGCGGCGAGTTCGCCGATCGCTTGATCGAGGACGGGAGCGAGTTTCTGCCAGTCGGCATCGCCGGCGACCTGAGCGTGGCCGCGATCCGAAGAAAACCTTCCGTGCATGGCTTGAGCCTCCCGTTCGCGGGCGCGGCGGCGGCGCTCCGCGCGCACCGCATCCGACGCGGCGAATTGCGCGCTGCGAAAAAGCCAGCCGCCCAACACCGCGTGACCGGAGAGTTGGCGAGCCTTGCGCGCGAGATCGGTGAACACGCGTTGCGTGACGTCCTCCGCGAGGTGCGCGTCGCCGCCGCACTGGCGCAGCGCGACGGAGTAAACGAGATTCACCTGCCGCCGCACGAGTTCACCGAAAGCCGCCTCTGATTTCCCGTCGGCATAAGCGCGGAGCAGTTCCATATCTGGAATGTGAGATCTGTCTTCCGGCTTCTGACCTCTGGGGCGCGCGTCGATCAGCATGTTCACCCAATAGCAGGCACCGCCGCCGAAACCGAACAAAGTTTTTTCGAGCGTCATCGCGAAGGCCGCATCCAATCTCTAACCTTTACGAAAACCATCGCCCCAGCCGACCAGTGGACCGTGCCGCTCTCGGGCTTTAGCATACCGATGAAATGCTGTTTATCCTCCTCGCACCGTTTGACCAGGCGCGCGGTGACGTTTCTCCGCGTTGACGCCTCCGAGTTGGCTGAAAAGCTGCAACTCGCCTCCCGATGTCCTCCCTCTCCGCTCTCAGTCTCGACTTCGCCTCGCTTCGTTCTGCATACGTGAACGGCGTCCTCACGCCCACTGCGTTGGTCGACGAACTTCTCCGCCGCGTCGCGGATTACAGCGATCCTGCGCTTTTCATTCGCCCACTTTCCCGTGCGGAGATCCTCACGCATGCCGCCCGCCTCGAAGCGCTCGCCCCCGCGTCCCTTCCGCTCTACGGCGTGCCCTTCGTCATCAAAGATAACATCGACCTCGCTGGCGTGCCCACGACTGCCGGGTGTCCAGAGTTTAGTTACACGCCCGCTGAGTCGGCGCCGGTCGTCGCACAACTGATCGCCGCCGGCGCCATCCCGATCGGGAAAACCAATCTCGACCAGTTCGCCACTGGCCTCGTCGGCGTTCGCTCGCCTTATGGCGTACCGCGCAATCCGTTTCATCCCGAAATGATTCCCGGTGGCTCAAGTAGCGGTTCCGCGTGCGCCGTCGCGGCCGGCCTCGTTAGTTTTTCCCTCGGCACCGACACCGCTGGCTCCGGCCGCGTGCCCGCTTCGTTTCAAAATCTCGTCGGTATGAAACCCACCCGCGGTTGGTTCAGCACGCGCGGCGTGGTTCCTGCGTGCCGCTCGCTTGATTGCGTATCCGTATTTGCACTCACGGTGGATGACGCCTCCGCCGTCGCCGGAATTGCCGCCGGCTTCGATGCCGCCGATCCGTTCTCCCGTTCCTCATCAGCTGAACTCCCGCCAACGCTCAGCGACACATTTCGTTTCGGCGTCCCTTCCGTGAATCAGCTCGAATGGTTCGGCGACACGCAAAATCCCGCGCTATTTGCGGAGGCCGTGTGCGCCCTCGAGTCACTCGGCGGCACACGTGTGGAGATCGATTTCGCGCCGTTCCGCGACGCCGCCCGGCTGCTGTACGAGGGCCCGTGGGTCGCCGAACGCTGGTCCGCCATCCGCGATTTCCACGCCGATCACGCCGAAGCCATTTTTCCCGTCACTCGCAAAATCATCGAAGGCGGCGCGAAGCCGCTCGCCGTGGATGCCTTCGAAGCGTTCTACAAACTCGCTGCGCTTCGTCGCGCCGCCGATGCCACTTGGGAAAAAATCGACACACTTCTCCTCCCCACCGCCGCGACGATCTACACGCGCGCCCAGCTCGAGGCCGACCCGATCACGCTCAACTCGCGTCTCGGCCACTATACGAATTTTGCCAACCTCCTCGACACGGCGGCGATTGCGGTGCCCGCCGGTTTTCGTCCGGACGGCCTGCCGTTCGGAATCACCTTGTTTGGTCCCGCGTGGAGCGACGCGCGACTCGCTTCATTGGGGAACCGTTTCCACCGGGCGACCGCGAAGACCTTGGGAGCAACGGGCCAACCGCTGCCGTCACTCGCGGCTCCGCCTTCTGTATCCGCAAAAACGAACGACCTCCACCTCGCCGTGGTGGGTGCACATCTCACCGGTCAGCCGCTCAACCACGAGCTCACCCAACGCGGCGGACGCTTCGTTCGCTCGACCCACACGTCCACGTGTTATCGGTTCTATGCGCTCAGCGGCACGACACCGCCCAAGCCAGGACTCGTCCGCGTCGCTCCTGGCGCCGGAGCGCCGATCGAAGTTGAAGTGTGGTCGCTCGCGCCGGCAGCGTGGGCTGATTTCGTGGCCGCGATCCCGCCGCCACTCGGTATTGGGACTCTCCTTCTAGCCGACGACACCAGCGTGAAAGGCTTCATCGCCGAGCCCGCTGCGCTGGAAGGTGCAACTGACATTACTCACTTCGGCGGCTGGCGCGCCTATCTGCGCGAGCGCAATGGCTGAGGCCGTTCCGAATGAAGGGACGACCTCCGTGTCGTCCGGTTGTCCCTGGGCGCGCGGGCGTTCCGCCCGCATTCTGA
Organism: Opitutus sp.; assembly: GCA_036833235.1. Taxonomy (GTDB): domain Bacteria; phylum Verrucomicrobiota; class Verrucomicrobiia; order Opitutales; family Opitutaceae; genus Opitutus. Next base: position 3,046 of record DAITQE010000196.1, on the reverse strand, counting down.
ACAAATTGCGGGCGGGACGCCCGCGCTCCCAACTGATCCATTTGAATCTTACGTTGATCGCACTCTCGCAAAAAACTCTTCCCTTTACACGCATCAACGTTCACGTATGCGTTGATTCGACATGACACCTGACCGGCCGATTTCAGAACTTTTCCGGGAGAATGGTTCGTTACGCTCCTTGGAATTTTTTCCGCCCAAGGATGACGCCGGGGTCGAAGCATTGCGCGCCACAGCTTCAGCCCTGAAGCGGATGAACCCGAATTTCGTGTCGGTCACCTATGGCGCCGGCGGCAGCACGCGCGAACGCACCTCACAGGTGAGTGAAATTCTGCGCTCGGAATACGGCTACACCGTGATGCCGCATCTGACCTGCGTTGGCCACTCGCGCGCAGAACTGTCGGAGATCGCTGATCGGATTCACGCCGGCGGCTTTCGCAACATCATGACGCTTCGCGGCGATCCACCGAAGGGTGAAACGACCTTTACACCGTTCAAAGATGGTCTGCGTTATGCCAGCGATCTGGTTGAAGTGCTAAAATCGCGTCATCCCGATTTCTGCCTCGGCGTCGGCGGGTATCCAGAAAAGCATCCCGAAGCGCCATCGCTCGAGGTCGATCTCACCAATCTAAAACGGAAAATCGACGCCGGCGCCGATTTCATCACGACACAGCTTTTTTTCGATAACGCCGTTTACTACCGCTTCGTCGAACGCTGCCGCGCTGCGGGTATCACCGTGCCGATCGTCCCCGGAATCATGCCCGTGCTTTCGCTGAAACAGATTCAGCGATTCACGACGATGTGTGGGACGACGCTGCCGAAGCAACTGATCACGCGATTGGAAGTCGCCGCCGAAAATACCGATGTCGTTGAAACGCTCGGCATCGATTGGGCCCTGACGCAGATCCGCGGCCTGCTCGCGAACGGCGCTCCTGGCTACCACCTCTATATTTTGAACCGCGCCAAAAGCGCACTGGCGCTGACCGCTGGCCTCGCCGCGTGACGCAGGTTGCGCGCTCGCCGCGCGATGTATGCAGGCTCCCAGCATGCTTCCCCCGGGAGCGCGGGCGCCCGCGTCCGCTAGGTTCTGAATGCGGGCGAGAGCGCCCGCGCTCTCATTACCCTCCGGCCATCACCGGACGGAATCCCGCTTCCGTCAAAATCGCCGAGATCTTCTCGCGCTGGTCTCCCTGAATTTCGATCTGTCCGTCTTTCACTGTCCCGCCACAGCCGCAGGCCGCGCGCATTTTTTTCGCAAGCTGTTCCTTTTCCGGTAAACCGATTCCCGCGAAACCGGCCACCACGGTCACGGTCTTGCCGCCTCGATTTCCTGTTTCTCTGCGAATGTCCACTCTTCCGCGATTTTTCGCCTGCAAGGTGGGAGCGGTTGTTCCCAACCGCCCTGGGTTCCGACTCCCCGCCGCGTCCTTTTCAAGTACGGTCTTCGGCGCGACCGGCAACCCGGCACTGCTCAATGAGCCAAATGGATTCTGCCCAAATCCGCCGCCACCATCGGTGGGAATTTTGTCTTTGCTCATAAGTTCACGCCCCGGGTGACTTCGCCTTCAATCCGGCCATTGGCCCCCTTCGGTGATTCGTGTGAATTGATGTCCATTCGTGGTTCCTACTGTATGGATCCGGCCACTCCCTCTCATGATCACCGTATCGCCCGACCACCGCAGGCCCCGACCGGAATATCCGTTTTGCCACCGAGAAACATCATCGCTTTCGGGTAGCTTCGATTCTGCAAAAAATGGACAAGTTGCGGGTGCAATGTCGCCCGGTTCTTCGCCAGCAACTCATCCAGACGCGCCATCTCCGCACCAACGATCTGGTTGTCAGATGCTTTTATCGCGGCGAGTAACGACACGAGCGAGGCTTTGATTTCAGATTCCATAAGCGAACGGGCTAAACTTATCCCGCTGTTACGCGGGTTAAGCGCGATTGCAATCCCTGACGTTACCCACCCCGCGCTTGAGTCTGCAAACAAGCCATGTTGTATTAACCGACTCTCTTCCGCGTATCCTGACCGATCGGACTGCCCTCGACTCGAGTCGTACGCATCCTCCTCTCTCCATGAATTCCTTGAATGTTTCCGCCAACGCCAACTCCGCTGTCCTCGAAGCGGCCTACGAGGCGTGGCAGCAAAATCCCGAGTCCGTCGATCCCACTTGGCGGGCGTTTTTTCAAGGATTCACTTTGGGCAACAGCGGCGGGAATCTCAGCGCGGCGGGGACGTCCGGCGTGCGGATCGTCGACAGCTACAAGCAGGCGCAAGTGGGCCGGCTCATCAACGCTTACCGTTCGCACGGCCATTTGCAGGCGCACCTCGATCCGCTGGGTGAACCGCCCGCTGCGGACCCGAAACTCGGGCTCGCGCATTTCGGCCTTGAAGACGCTGACCTTCCAGAGTCGTTCACGCTGACGAACTTCAAGGGCGGCGGGCAGATGAAGTTGCAGGATATTCTGCCGGCGCTGCAACAGACTTACAGCGGTCACATCGGCGTCGAGTACATGCATGTCCAGGATCACGCCGCCCGCGAATGGCTCCAGGCGCGAATGGAGGCCTGCAATAACCAGCCGAGTTTCACGAAGGCCCAAAAGCTCCGCATCTTGCGCCGGCTTCACAAAGCGGAGTTATTCGAAAAATTCCTCCACACCAAATACGTTGGCCAGAAGCGTTTCTCCGGCGAAGGCGCCGAAACGTTCATCGCCGCAATGGATGCCGTAATCGAGAAGTGCCCGGAACTCGGCGTGGAAGAAATCGTTTTGGGCATGGCCCATCGTGGACGCCTGAACGTGCTCACCTCGATCATGCGCAAGCCATTCGAGGTCCTCTTTGAACAGTTCTCCGAAAACTATATCCCCGACGCGGTGGCCGGTGACGGTGACGTCAAATATCACCTCGGTTATGAAGCCGTGCTCGACACCGTCTCCGGCAAAAAGGTGGAGATCCGTCTCGCCGCCAATCCGTCTCACCTCGAGATCGTCAACCCCGTCGTCGAGGGCAAAGCCCGCGCGCGTCAGCGGGTTCGCGGTGATATGGATG
>DAITQE010000195.1:0-6734 GCA_036833235.1 Opitutus sp. | reverse complement strand
CTCACACGTCCGCGCCCTGCGTTTCCACCCACCGCACCGCGTGCCGCACGAGCGCGGTCGTATCTTTCAGATCCAGTTTCTCCTTGATGTGCCCTCGGTGCACATCGACCGTTTTCGAGCTGAGGTGCAGCTGCTTCGCGATATCCCGTGTGCTCTTTCCCTGACCGATTAACTGAAACACTTCGAACTCGCGATCGGTGAGTTTCTCGATCGGTGACGACGACCCGCGCGGTTTTCTTCCCGAAAGTCCGCCCAAAATTCGCGCCGACATTTTCGGACTCACATATACTTCGCCGCTCAACACCTGCCGCAGCGCCGCGAGTAGATTCTCACCGCCCGCTTCTTTCATAATATAACCGCGCGCACCGGCGCGCAGCACGCGCTCAGCATAAATGACTTCGTCGTGCATCGACACCACCAGGATCGGAAGCTTCGGATGCGTCGCCTGAAGATCCTTGATGAACTCGATCCCGCTGCGTCCCGGCATCGTGATATCCGTGAGCACGAGATCGACGGGCCCTTTCGCGATCTCGGCAATCGCATCCGCTGGATTTCCCGCTTCGCCGCACACCATCAATCCCGGTTGCTTGTCGATCAATTGCGCCAGCCCCGCCCGCATAAACGGGTGGTCATCGACGATCAAAATTCTCCGGCGCGGCGCTTCGCCCGTCGGTTTGCTCGGCTCAGCGGGTGAGTGGGGCCTAGGTTTCATGCGGGATTGGGCAACGTACACATGATGGTAACGCCACGCCCAGTTTTCGAGTCGACCGTTAACTGCGCTCCAATAACCGCTGCGCGGTGCTTCATCACCTGCAAGCCCATCCCGCGGCTCTTCGTTGCGCCGAGCCCGCTTCCATTGTCCGAGATGCGAAGCTCCAGGCCGCTTTTCCGCCGTGCAAGATGGATCACAATTTCTCGCGCGCCGCTGTATTTCACCGCGTTGTTCACCGCCTCCTGTGCGATGCGGTAAAGATGCCCCGCCACCACATTGTTCTCCACAATCACCGGCTCCGGGCAGTCCAACCGGCAACGCAAACGACCGAGCGAACTCGTCTGCTCGGCCAATTCAACCAAGCTCGCCCACAACGCCTCCGGCTCATCGCTCACCGGCACCAAACCGCGCGCCATCGAGCGCGTCTGCGTGATTGTTTCCCGAAGTCTGCGTCCGATGTTCTCCACGTCATTCGCAAGCTGCGGCGCCGCAGTGGCCACATCGGCTTTCAATGACGTGCAAAGCATCTCGATCGCGGTGAGCTGCTGGCCCAGTCCATCGTGCAAATCCTCGCCGATCCGGTGCTGCTCACGCTCACCAACCTCGATAATCTTTCGCTCGAGACGCTGGCGTTCCAGCTCCGCCGCTTCCAGCGCACGATCCCGCGCGATCGCTGTCAGCGCCCGGTTCACAATCGTGGGCAGCAGGTCGAGCATGACGCCATCTTTCATCACGTAATCGAGCGCGCCCTGCTTCATCACCTCAACGGCGATTCGCTCGTCGCCCTGCCCCGTCACGACGATAAATGGCACGGCAACGTCCTCGTCTTTCAGTTGTTTGAGCAGCGCCGGCCCGGCCACATCCTTCAACTTCAAATCGAGCAGCATCAAATCCGGCAGGCGTTCATTCAGCCGCCTCAACGCCGCGGCCCACGAGTCCGACGCAATCACCGTGTGGCCTTCAGCGCGCAGCGCCTCCGTCATTAAAATCAGCATGCCTTCATCGTCATCCACAACGAGGATGCTCGCGTGGGTCGCAGGTTGCCTGAAGGCGTTCGCGGGCATGGCGGCGATAACGTGAACGCGTCAACGCACCCCGCAACGGACTCGCCCGTATCCGTAATTTTGGTGCGAGCGCAGGTGCGCAACTGCCTTCACGCGGTGCACGGGCATTGGCAACTTAGGGGGTTTTGACCGGTGGCACCAACAGCAACGTGACGAACATGCCCAGACGCCGAATCGCTTCAGCGAAACGCTCGTAGTCCACCGGCTTTTGAATGTACACGTTGCACCCAAGTTGGTGACACCGTTCCACCTCGCGCACGTCGTCCGTGGTGGTCAGCATGATGACCGGGAGCTTGCGCAGTTCGGGATCCGATTTGAGTCGTCGCAGAACCTCGATGCCATCGACTTTCGGCATGCGAATATCGAGCAGCACGAGATACATGTGCGCCGGCTCGACCGGCTGCAGCGGATCGTGTTTGAAAAAATAATCCAACACCGCCTGACCGTCGCGGAAATGCTTCATCTGGTTGCTCAGGCCCGCCGCCTCGAGGTTCTGGCGGATCAGAATCGCATGACCTTCGTCGTCCTCGACGATCAAAATGATGGGTTCAATTTTCATGAATGGCTGGAGATGTCGGTTTCGAGCGCAGGCAACGAGACAAAAAACGTCGAGCCAACACCCTCCTGGCTCGCGACCCAAATCTTACCCCGCTGCCGCTCCAGCATGCGTTGCGCAATCGTCAGCCCCAGCCCTTCGCCGGTCGACACCTCTGGATTCAGCCGGTGAAAAATCTCGAATATCTTCGGCTGGTGCGTTTCCGGAATCCCGATGCCGTTGTCGGTGACGCGGTAGATCGCGTTCCCGTTTTCGATCCGGCCAGAAATCGTCACGCGCAGCGGGCGGCTGACATCGCGATACTTCAGCGCGTTATCGATCAAATTGGCGAACACTTGGCTCAACTGGCCATTGTCGCCCAAGCAGCCGGGCAACTGCTGCGCGTGCACCTCCGCTTTCGCTTCTTCGAGCTGAAACTTCATCGCGGCGATCGCCGCGACGACCAGGGCATTCATGTCCACCGGTCCAATCGTGAGCGCTAATCGGCCAAGCCGCGAATAGCGCAGCAAGCCGGCCAGCAGCATCTCCATCTTGTTCACGCCGGCGTTAATGAAACGCAACGCCTGCGGAATCGCCTCCTCGAGCGGCTGTTTCAAGGCGGCCGCCGGTACATTGCCGTCGGGCGCAACGGCCACCGCAGCCTTGATCTTTTCGCACGCGCGCTGCAGTTGTTTGCCAAAGCCCTGCACGTTCACGAGCGGCGAACGCAGATCATGCGACACCGTATAGACAATCGCTTCGAGCTCCTTGTTCTTCTCCGCCAGGTCGCTCGCAAATCGCTCGAGCTCCGCCTCGTCCGCTTTTCGCTGCGTGATGTCGGTGCGGATCGCCACATACTGCACCGGTTTCCCGTTGGGACCGACGAATGGGTAGATGGTCGTATCGACCCAATAAATCGATCCGTCCTTTGCTCGATTCCGGATTTCACCCTGCCAGACCCGGCCCTGCCCGATCGTCGCCCAAAGATCATGGAAAAACTCCTTGGAGTGATACCGTGAGTTGATGATGCGATGATCCTGCCCCATCAGTTCATCGCGCGAGTACTTGGAAATCGCGCAGAACTTGTCGTTAACGTACGTGATTTTTCCAGTGGCGTCCGTGATTGCGACGATCGAATGCTCGTCCAACGCCGCCTTCACGTCCCGCAGTTCCTTGATCGTGCCGAGATGTTCTTCTTCGAAGTTCGCCCGCTCCCGTTCCAAGCTTTGGAGGCGCGCAATCAATTCGTCCTTGGATAACGTGGCGTAATCGACAGGTGGCACCCGACAAGACCTTGCGTGTGACACTGCATGGCGCAAGGCCTGAACACGTTTCAGATGCGTTCACCGGCACCTCCCGGTTTGTCGTTGCAACTTATGGCCCAAGTAAGGCCGCGAGCTTGCTCGCGCTCAAACCGCGCCAGCAAACTGGCGGCCTACACTGGCAAAACCATACTGGAAAACCATGCATCTTCACCGGACCGATCAAAGGCATCCCCGGTCACATGGCCGTCATCCTGGCCGAGATCGATGCCGCTGCTGACAAGGCCACCAACTAAGCAAATTCCCTAGTGGGATACCGCCCCAGCTCCAATTTTCTCGATCCTGATTGTGTCGTACTCTCTTTGCATGGACACCACCACGTTTTCCCCCGCAAACGCCGCTGCCCCCGCAAGCGAGTCCGAGCGCAGCATTGTGCCGCATCTGCAACGATCGGCGCTATTTCGCGACTACGTCAAGGCGTACGAAACGACCACGGGCCTTCCCCTCGCCCTCCGGCCCACGGGCACTTTTCAATCTCCACTGCACCAATCCAAACAGGTGAATTCGTTTTGCTCGCTGATGGCAGCGAACAATCAATCCTGCGCCGCCTGCCTTCGTCTCCAGCAGCGCATGGAAACTGAAGCGGTCATGGAAGCGAAGACGTTGCAATGTTTCGCCGGCTTAACCGAATCCGCCGTACCTGTTCGCCTCGGCGAAAAAGTCCTCGGCCATCTTCAAACTGGTCAGGTGATGTTCCGCGCTCCTTCGAAATCACAGTTCAAAGCGGTGCTCCGCCACCTCGCCGAGTTCGGAATGAAGGTGGACACCCGCAAACTCGAAACCGCCTTTTTCCAGACGCGCGTGATCGCCAGAAAACAATATGAATCGGCTGTTCGCCTAGTCGCCGTTTTCGCCCAACATCTCGCCACGCTCAGCAACCAAGTGATGGTCAGAGAGACGACCGCCGAACTCCCATCCGTCGCCAAAGCCCGCGCCTTCATCACCGAGCATATGGCGGACGAGATCTCCCTGAATGACGTCGCGCAAGCCGTCAACATGAGCGGCTTCTATTTCTGCAAAGTGTTTAAGAAAGGAACTGGGCTCACCTTCACCGATTATCTCGCCCGGACGCGCGTCGAGTTTGTTAAGAACATGCTGCTAAACCCGCACACCCGCGTCAGCGAAGCCGCGTACGCCGCAGGATTCCAGTCATTGTCGCAGTTTAACCGCGTGTTCCGCCGCATTGTTGGTGAAGCGCCAACGACCTATCGCGAACACCTCCACGGCTCGTCCACGCCGCTTGGTGTTCCCGGCCGCAGCCTGCCCCACGCGGCGTAGACGAGTTTTTGGATGGACCGTCCACAGCTCGTCAAAGTGTGAAAACTCGGCGTCTCGGGTAGGTTGCGCGCTTGCCGCGCTACGTCTTCTCCGTGGAAGACAGACCGGCTGACCAGAGCATGTGCACCGTGCGTCTTGGCGTCGCTTTTGCCCGCGCACCGAGCATCGTCACGCCAACGCGTCCATTCGACATTTTCACCAAACCGGCGACAGTGATTCATGCCTGACGCTTCGCCGAATCAACCAGCCGCCGACGCCCTGCTTGCCCAGCGGGACCAGTTCAAGGCATTCCTGGTTGCACGAGTTGGCAATGTGGCAGATGCCGACGACATCCTGCAAAACGGACTCGTGAAAGCGCTTCAACACGCGGGCGAAGTCCATGAAGACACCAAGCTGTCGGCTTGGTTTTATCAACTTTTACGCCGAGCCGTCGTGGATCATGTTCGAAGCCGTCAGTCCGCCGCCAGCCGCGAACTCGCCTGGATTGCCGCCAACGCGGCGTCGTCGGCCGAGGACGAACGCGCGATCTGCCGATGCTTTGAAGCGCTCATTCCTACGCTGAAGCCGAAACACGCCGCACTCCTCCGGCTCGTCGAGATCGACGAGCAGCCCGTCGCCAGCGCAGCCACAGCGCTCGGAATCACGGCGAATGCCGCCAGCGTCACGCTCCATCGCGCACGTAGGGAACTTCGCGTAAAACTGGAACAGTTCTGCCGCGATTGCGCCAAGGCCTCGTGCCTCGATTGCGACTGTGCGCCCGCGAACTAGCCGCGTTCGCCCGCCCAAGCTCGGCGGCAGGCACGCGGGGACTGCCGCGACCGTCGAATGAGCTCCTGACGGCGTGTTTGCGAAATCCCGTCTCTGGCCTCCGCTCGATCAGCCGCGCTTCCACACCTCCGTCGTTCGCCTCCTAACGCGAACCGCCCCTGGCAATACGGACCACGACGCTTGTAAGATATGCCCCAACGTCTCCGTCTACTCGGTAAACGGACCTTACGATGAAAACACCTTCGTCTCACGATGTTCCTGCGCCGGCCGAAGCCACGCAGTGTCATCACTCCTCCCAACACCAGCACCATGGCAGCGCGTCTGCAACGGCTGCAGCGCCCGATGCCCCCGTTTACATGGGCTTGCCCGCCGCTCGCGTTCTTCTGCCGCGATTCTGGGTCGCTCTCGCATTCACAGTCCCGGTGCTTCTGCTGGCCATGGGGCCCATGCTGGCACCCCACGCGTTCCACTGGCTGAATCCGCACACGGCCGCCTGGCTGCAGCTCTTCCTGGCGACCCCGGTGTTTTTCTGGAGCGGGCGCTTTTTTATTCGCCGTTGGTGGAAATCGCTCCGGGAACGCGATCCCAATATGTTTACGCTCACCGTCACCGGCACGGGTGCGGCGTATTTCTACAGCATTGCGGCCGTGCTGTTCGGCGAATCGTTCCCACCCAATTTGCACGGCCCGCATGGCGTCCCGCTTTATTTTGAGGCAACTGCTTTCATCACCACGATCGTGTTGCTCGGCCAAATCCTGGAGCAGCGGGCGCACGCCCGCACCGATGTGGCAATTCGCGCCTTGATGGATCTCGCTCCCGCGATCGCGCATCGCGTGAGCGACGGCCGCGAGGACGATGTGCCGCTCGACGCCATTACGGTTGGAAATATCCTCCGGGTCCGACCCGGCGAAACAATCCCCGTGGACGGCGTGGTCGTCGAAGGCGCGAGCGACATCAACGAATCGATGCTCACCGGCGAACCCGTGCCTGTGAGCAAAAAAACGGGCGATGCTGTGAGCGCCGGCACGTTGAACACCAATGGCACTGTGCTTTTT
>DAITQE010000194.1:0-6747 GCA_036833235.1 Opitutus sp. | reverse complement strand
TTGACGGGCTGTATGCAGTGCGCCACAAGGCGTGCATGGCGGCGGCGAAAGCCTTGAAGGTGCCGCTGCTCGCGGATGCCACGCTTGCCAAATTAAAAGCCGCGCAATCGCGAATGAAGCCGGACGTTTTCAAACGGGCGCAGCATGTGGTCGAAGAAATTTCGCGAGTCGCAGCGACAGTGAAAGCGCTCAAGAAAAAAGATCTCGCTGCGGTTGGCCGACTGTTGACGGCATCTCACCGAAGTTCGCAGATACTCTTCGAAAACAGTACGCCCGAACTCGATTTTCTCGTCGAGACGCTCGTCACTACGAAGCATGTGTTTGGCGCCCGGCTGACCGGCGGCGGATTCGGCGGCGCGGTGATGGCGTTAACTTCGCGGGAATTTGGTCCCGTTCAAGCACGACAGGTGGCCACGGCCTACAAACGAAAGTTTGGCACCGCACCCGACACGCTGCACACACAGACCGGAGACGGAGCCACGCTCCTCGAGTGACCGGCTTACAGCAGCTCGCCGATTTGCGCGAACCACGCGGCTACCGGCTTTTGAAAGAAGAGAAAATAAAGCGCGCCGGCGATCGCCAGCATCGGTCCAAACGGCACGTGGGCTCCGAATCCGAGCGGCGTGGCCTCGCCTTCGGGGGTTTCCGATCTCGGGGCGACCGGTGATGAACGGCCGGTTATTTTTTGCCAGGCCATCGCGAGGGCAAACCACACGGTGCCAACGATTGCTCCGCCGAAAACGGCGAATACGGCGCCCTGCCAACCGCAGAATGCTCCGATGAAGCCGACAAATTTCACGTCGCCGAAACCCATCGCTTCTTTTTTCAGCAGGGCCTCCGCGAGTAATGCAATCCACAATACAACTCCCGAGCCGATCAGCACGCCTTGAAGTGAAGCCACGACGGAGCGGAGGCTGTCCACGATGAACAGATCGCTCTGCTGTCCGTGTAGCACAGGAATAAGCAGCGAAAGCAGAACGCCGACGACCGTACCGCCAATCGAAAACACGTCTGGGATGATCAAATGATCGAGGTCGATGAAGGTCGAAGCGACCAGCCCGCTAAGAAAAATCATACCGCAGGCCGCTTTCGCCGGCGGGAAGAAAAGCCAGCACGCCAGGAAGAGCAGTCCGGTCAAAAGTTCGACCATCGGATAGCGGAAGGAATACGCGCGCCCGCAGCAACGCGCGTGACCGCGCAGGACAAACCAGCTGATAATCGGAACGTTATCGTGCCACGCGATCGCTGCGCCGCAGGCGCATTGGGAACCAGGACGAACAATCGATTTTCCGGCGGGCAGTCGGTAGATGACGACATTGAGGAAGCTGCCGATGCACGCCCCAAAAATGAACGCGACGGTCGGGAAAAACCAAGGGAGGGCGGCTGATACCTCGGCAATCGCGGCGGCGTTCATTCGGGAGAAGCCTGCGTGCAGGCAAAACGAAAATCGCGAAGCGCCGTGAGGCTTGCAAGCAAGGTCATCAGGCGTGGAGCGCGTCAATCGCAGCAGCGCGCATGGCATCAACCGGAACGTCCCTTCCCGTCCACAGCGAGAGCGCGCGTGCGCCTTGGTGCACAAGCATCGAAAGACCATTGGCGCTACGCACGCCCAACGATCGAGCTTGCCGCAGCAGCGCGGTCTCAGGCGGGTTGTAGATCATATCGTAAACGCCTGTGACTGCCGGGAGCGCGGCAAGACTGATCGGCAACGGATCGGACGACCGCAGCCCGACACTCGTTGCGTTCACGAGAACTGCGCCGGCTGGCAGGTTTCGAGGCGGTGAATCGGGAGCGAAGCCATACACCGGAACAGAGCCGGCAAGCGGAGAGAGTTCGTCGAGCAAAATTCGAAGGTTTTCAGCCGTGCGATTAGAGATCCAGAGCGATGCACAGCGTTGGCGGAGACATTCGACTGCCGCTCCGCGTGCCGCCCCGCCAGCTCCGACGAGGATAACATTTGCGCCTTTAAGCTCCTGGCCAAGGTCTTCACGCAGTCCCGTCGCGAGGCCATAGCCGTCGGTGTTGTGACCGTGCCAACCGTGCTCGGTCCAGAGCAACGTGTTGACGGCGCCGACCATTTTCGCGGCTGGGTCGATCGCCGCGACCTGCGGTACCGCGAGAATTTTGTGCGGTATTGTAAGGTTCAGTCCGCGAAATCGTTTTTCGTGAAAAAGTGAAAGCGCCGACGACAGGTCCGCCGGAGGCACGTTGAACCGAAAATATTTCCATTGGCCAAAACGAGGATCTGCGTGGGCCATGACGCCGAGTGCTGCGTTGTGCATCGGCGGGCTGATCGAATGGTCGATGGGATGGCCGAGCACCGCGAGCGCAGTGCCGTCGAATGACCATGTTGCAAGATCCCTGAGCGTGAGAACGCTGGAATTTTCAATTTTCAATTTTCAACTTTCGATTGGGACAGCGCGGGTCACGCGGTGCAAAATCGAAAATCAAAAATCGCGAAGCGAAAATCTCAGGTCGCGTTCCGCTCGTACGTGGCGTCAAATTCCTCGACGAAGCTGGCAAACAGGCGTGCGTGCTCGGCGTCGCCGCCCGCGCGATAATGGTTCACGAGATTCCGGCAACTCCGGCAGAGGACTTCGCGCACGGGGGTCGGCATCAGGTCGGCACTTTTCGGAACGATCTTGTTGGCCCGCAAGAGAGCGAACACTTCGTCAGTATCGAGAAAGATTCCGCGATCAAACGAATCGATGAAGAACGGCTTCTTTTCGGTAAAGCAGCCCACGATGAAGTGGCCCGGCAGGCCAACGGGCTCCAGCTCCAAGCCAAGGCGTTCTGCTACGAGCAGGTACACCGTGCTGAGCGAAAGAGGAATGCCCTTGCGACGAGCGAGGACGGCATCGAGCAGGCTATTGAGCGGATCGGTATAATTTTCCACATTGCCGTGGAATCCCCACTCGTGGAAGAGCACGCGGTTGATGACGCGGCATTGTTCGCGCGTCGTGGCGGGAAGCGTGATCAACTCGCGACAGCGCCCCGCGATTTTGTCGAGCGTGGCGCAACACAGGCCAACATCCAACCCCGGCGAGACGGTGCGGCTCATGAGCAACGTCCCGGTTTCGAGCTCGTAGTTCAGCGATCGAATGAAGCCGCGAAACTCCGCCACCGGATCACAAAATTTGATCTCTTCGAGAAACCAAACGGCGTGCCGTGCGAGCACACGATGGGAGCCATGAGCAACTTCCTGAAGAAACTGGACGGCCGGCGCGCCGAGTTCGATGAAATGGGCGAGAAGCGTCTTTCTCACGTGGGTCGTCGTGTCGTCGAGCAAACCCAACAAGGCGTCGCGTCGTGCCGCACTGAACGATTCTTTTTCCACGAGCTGAAGAGCACGAAATTTCTCCCGATGCCGCAACCCGGAAACTTTCTCTAGCAGCAGAAAAAAACCTTGCCTGAAACGCGCCCGTTTCGGCAACGCGCAACTTATTGAACGTGTGAGTCGCGTGCTCCAAACAAAGCGGTTCCGATTCGCACGATCGTGCTGCCAGCGGCGATCGCCGCAGGGAAATCGCTGCTCATTCCCATCGAAAGTTCAGAAAAAGGGCGGCCCATTTCTGTTGCGAGACGATCGCGGAGTTCCCGCAACGTGGTGAAGGTGCGCTCTGCGACGGACGGATCTGCGGAGAGCGGAGCAATGGTCATGAAGCCTTCGACGCGAAGGTGTTTTTTTAACAAAGCCGATTCCGTCAAACGCGGTGCGTCTTCGAGTTCCGCACCAAATTTTGCCGGATCGCGGCCCGCATTGATCTGCAGCAAAATGGGCAGCGTTTTCCCGAGCTCTTCGGCCGCACGATCAAGTTGATCGAGCAATTTTTCCCGATCCACGCTCTGCACCCGGTCAAAGTGCTGTGCGGCCAGCCGTGCTTTGTTCGACTGCAAATGCCCGATTAGCTCCCATTGCAGATTGGCGGAAGAGGTGAGCGGCCGCTTTCCGACCGCTTCCTGGACACGGTTTTCACCGACGGATCGCAATCCGTACCGCGCGGCGTAATCGGCGGCGGCGGCTGGTTGCAATTTTGTGACCGCGAGCAACTGCACGCTTTTGGGGTCGCGACGTGCCGCAACGCAGGCTGTAGCAATATCATTGCTAATGGCGTCAGCGCGCACTCGAAAATCTTCGTAAGAGAGTAACATCAGAAATGCTTGTTAGAAGGCGCGAAATTAGACTTCTTTATGGTGCAGTTACCGCGCGCGAACCATGCAAATCGAAAACTTCAAAATTTTTGCCGATCTCGTCGAAACCAAAAGTTTCTCAAAATCCGCAAAACTGAATGGCATCACCCAGTCGGCGGTCAGCCAGCAGGCGCGTGCGATGGAGCGCCATTTCAAGACACTGCTGGTCGATCGCAGCCAAAAACAATTTCAGCTCACGCGAGAAGGATTCCGCGTTTATGAGTCCGCCAAGGAAGTGCTGCATACGTACGACAAACTTCTGAGTGAGCTACAGGAGATGAAGAAGGTGATTAGCGGCACGATTCGGATCTCCACGATTTACTCGATCGGTCTTCACGAACTGCCGCCCTTCATAAAAAAGTTCCTCCATGATTATCCGTCGGTAAACGTTCGCGTGGAATACCGGCGTTCGAATCTGGTGTACGAAGACATCCTTCATAACTCGGTCGATTTTGGGTTGGTCGCCTTCCCGGTGAAACAGCGTCAAATCGAGATTCTGCCATTCCGGAACGATCATTTGGTTTTAATCGCCCACCCGGAGCATCCCCTCGCGAAATGCGGCGAAATCGAGTTTAAACAACTCATGTCCCAGCGTTTCATCGGCTTCGACCCCGATATTCCGACGCGCAAAGCCGTCGATCAGATTTTTCGGGACAACAAACTCGAAATCGAACCAGTGATGGAATTCGATAATATCGAGACGGTGAAACGTGCGGTCGAAATCGACCACGGCGTCGCCATTGTCCCGCAAGCCACGGTGATCCAGGAAGTGCAGCAAGGCACGCTCGTCGCGGTGCATTTCAAGGGCCGCGAGCTCACTCGCCCCCTGGCGATTCTGCACCGGAAGGGGCGGGTGCTCACGCCCGCGATGAAGAAATTCATCGAGACTCTCGGCTTGGATTTGCGCTGATCTTCCTCTGGCCGGCCTTCTTCATGCCGCGTCTCCCTGGCCATTGCCCGGAATTCCGGGAACAAGATGGCCGCTCGATTCTCCTATTCGGAAACCGATCCATCATGAAAACCATATCTCTTTTGCGAACCTTGGTATTTGCCACCGTTCTTGTTGCGTCCGTCCAAGCTGAAACCACCGCGGTCCGACCGGCGCCGGCATGGAAGCTCAAGGATGTAAACGGCCAGGAGGTCAGCTCGGCGCAATTCAAAGGCAAGGTCGTCGTCGTGGATTTTTGGGCAACGTGGTGCGGACCATGCCGAATGGAGATTCCCGGCTATGTCGCACTCCAAAAGAAATACGGGAAGGACAAGCTCGCGGTCATCGGCATGTCGGTCGATCAGCAAGGCCCTGGCGTCGTGAAAAAATTTATCGAATCAAACAAGGTGGATTACCAGATTGTGATGGCCGACGACACGGTGCAGGCAGCGTTTGGAGGAACGGAAGGCATCGAGGCAATTCCCACGACGTTCATCATCGATCGCGAAGGAAACATCGTGGACCGAAAGGTTGGCCCCGAAAAGACCGCCGACTTTGAGCAGCGGCTGCTGAAGGTTCTGAAGTAGCTCCTTGGATCTCCGTCGCCAGTCGTTGCTCAGTCGGTGAAACAGGCGATCGCCATGAGTTCGTCGGCAATTAGCCGGTCGCTGCGGCAACGCGGCATTTTGTTTTCGTCGCCCCACTTTTCTTTCGAGCACATCCAGTGCTTGAACAAGCCCGGCATCACGAGCCTGACCAACGGCGTGTCCAAGCTGCCGCTGTTACGCTTTGTCTGATAATCGGCGTTGCGCGCCAGGAGTTCGCGATCGAGTTCAATCGCGAGTAGCGGACCGGTTGGCGTTTCAGTGGTGCCCGGGCGGAGCTCGACCCACCACTCATGCCGGCCATGACTTTGTCCGGTCAGAGAATTAATGATGACCGGAGCGACGTGGAAATTTTTCACGGTCCACCGATGTCGATTGCAGACGGTCACGAGAATATCAGTGAGCTCCTTTTCCATGATCCGTTCTCCGAATGCATTGAGTTGCAGTTCGGTTCGGCCAACGTAAACGAGCCGCGGCGGTTCGGTGGAAATGAATCGAACGACATCGCCGAGAACATAGCGGCACAGCCCGGCCGGGGTCGTGAGAAGAATAACGTAATCGATGCCGGTGCGCACGTGCTCCAACGGCACTGCTTTCTCGCCTAACGCGAGCCGGCCGTATGCGTTAAAATCATACAGCGAGATAAACTCAAAAAACAGCCCAACGCCTGTCATCAGTCGGAGGCCGGCGGATGCTTCTGTGTCTTGGGCAGCGATGAAACCTTCCGCTGCGGAGTAAACTTCATGGAACTTTACAGCCGGTCCGAATGCTTGGCGCAGTTCATCATGGAACGGACCGACGGGCACACCGCTGTGCATGAAGCATTCTAAATTAGGCCAGACTGCTTGCAGGTTCCGTTGCGGTTGGGTGCCGCCATTGGAAGATCCGTTCATCACCTCCGCCAAATCGAGCACCCAGTTCGGAAACCCGGCAATGAGGGTGACGTCACTCTGGCCTGCGCCAGCCGCGATCGTGTCGAGCTTTGTTGTCCAATCACTGAGTTCCGACGTCTCTTGCGAGGGC